>JAPWUZ010000203.1 GCA_028275265.1 Armatimonadota bacterium
AAAAAGAACTGGCGGCGATTAAGCAGAAAGCAAGGCTGAAATAGGCTACTGCCCCTCTCCCGCACTGCCGGGAGAGACCGAGGGTAGCCTGACAAGGAGTAAAGCTGGATAAACAGACTATCCTTTTCACCCCTCTCTCGCAGCGTCGGGAGAGGGGGTTGGGGGTGAGGGCAAAGGAGACCTTATGCCGATACGACACAACCCATACGCACAACGGTATTCGCTTTGGCTGAGAGGCAACCTGCATGCGCACACCAATCTCAGCGACGGAGAACTGTCCCCCGATGATACGCTGGACGCCTTTGCCAGGCGAGGGTACGACTTTGTAGCGCTTACCGACCACGATATAGTGGCTTCGCCAAACGGGCTTCATCCCCAGATTCTGTTCTTGTCCGGCGTAGAACACAGCGCCCAACAGCATATCCTGCGGGTGAATGTGACTTCTACCCTGCCTCGCGACCTCAGCTACCAGTCGGTAATAGACCTCACCCTGCAGGAAGACGGTCTGGTCATCCTGAATCATCCCAACTGGGGCGAAAACTACGACCACTGGCACCATGCCCAACTGCTCCATCTCGAACGCTATCACGGCATCGAAATCTACAACAACGTGATTGAGTACCTGGAAGGCAGTCCGTATGCTCTGGACCGTTGGGACCTTCTGCTTTCGGAAGGCAAGCGGGTGTGGGGATACGCCAACGAAGACACTCACCGCGTCTTTCAAATGGGAAGCGCATGGAACGCGGTGAACGTGCACGAGCGCAGCAGGGAGGCGGTGCTGGATGCGCTGAAAGAGGGGCGCTTCTACGCCTCTACAGGCGTCGTGCTGGAGGAGATATCGGTAGAAGACGGCTATTATCGGGTACGCGCGACAAACGCGCGGGAGATGCGTCTGATCTCCATGCACGGTGAAGTCGTGGAGCGTTCTCCGGGTCATATTGCCACCTTCTCTCTCCATAAAGCCAGGGGGTATGCCCGGGTGGAAGCATTCGGCGAAGGGCAGTCCCGCGCATGGACACAACCGGTCTTTCTGGAGTGAGGTCATGAGGCTGTTCGTTAGCTTGCTGTGGCTGTTTCTGGCTGCAACGGCTTTTTCGCAGCAGAACTGGCACTTCCGCGCCACCATCGGCGTGGATGACGGCGTGCTGGGCAGACCCGGCGCAGCGATATTCCGGGTATATATCGGCGACCAGAAGGTTTATGAAAGCCCCGTGATGAAACCGGGCGATAACCCCATCACGCTGCATATCCCCCTGCGTGGCACCGATGAACTCACGCTGGAAGTGGCGGACACGGGCGACGGGCACGGCGGCGACTGGGGTAACTGGTGTGACGCCCGCATTCAGGAAGATTCGGGGCAGACCACTATCTGGCTGAGCGACCTGAAAGAGCAGGTGCTGCAGGAGTGGATTACCACGCGCAAGGACCGCAATATCGTGGGACAGCCGATGAAGCTGCGCGGGCGCGTCTACCTGCGTGGACTGGGTACTATCTCTGGTTCGAGGATGCGCTATGTGGACTGGTACAAGCAGTGGCAGCAGCGGGAGAGCCAGCTGGATGCTGAGGAGCACGCGGCGCAACAGCGGTTACAGTGGTTGCGCATCGAGGGCAACCTGCATGGTGCGCAGCTTCTGCTTAACGGCAAGGTTGTGGAACGCCTGCCAGTCGCCGTCTCGCCCAACGACAACATACAAATTCGGCTGACCAGCGTGAACGGCAAGTCGCTGTTTTCACATCCCGTGTGGCAGGGCGTGCGGGCGAACACCGCACAGGGTGCCGTGCCGTTAAGCCAGTGGATTCCCGACCGCATCCGATGGAATCTGTCCGCTGACGCTGGCGACCTGCCCGTTCTGGACGGTATGCCTTATGCGGGTATCTCATCCGCGCGAGGCGAGGTGCAGTTGACGTATCGCCACCCGTTCAGCAACACCGCACGAGCCCTTTGTTCGTCTCCGACGGCTGCACGCTATACCCTGACCCTGCGCTTGTGGTGCGCGGTGAGGAAATCGCCCAGCGCGGCGCGCGCGACCAGCTATGTGGCGGTCTACGAGGGCGAGCATCTGCGGGCGCGCACTCCACTGCTGGCTGCCAACCGCGTCGTTCACCTGTCGACGGTAGCGCTGGATGGCAGCGCGCCACTGCGGGTTGTCATCGATGCGGCAGGCGATGGCAATCTCGGTGATGAGGTGTACGTGGGTGGAACGGTGACGGAGCGCAGCGGTTCTTACGCATTGCGCGTAACCAACCTTCCCTACCTGCTGCATAGAGCTGGACAGGACGCAGTGCAGGTATACCACTTCCCCACCTCAGACATGAGGGCAAGCACGAAGGACCTGCCGTCAGTGCGTTCCGCGTTTCGGGTGCAGGCTCCCGCCGAGCTGGTTTTTGACAATTACGGGACAGCGCTGGCGAGTATCGTTCGCGCAGAGCGACTCGTGCGTGAGGCGGAAACCTTGCTAAAAGCGGGCAAGAATGCCGAAGCCGCCGAGCGGCTCGCCATCGCGCTGCGGCTGGACGAAGAGAACCCCGACATCTATCGCCTGCGGGCGCAGATGGCGAAGATGGCTGGTAGAGCCGACGTCGAGCTAAAAGCGTGGAAGCGCCTGATGGAAATCTCCCGTGCGGACCTGCCCCTGCGCAGACGGGCGAAGGAACGCATTACCGAGCTCTATCGCCAGCTGGACGGCAACCGTCCTGAGTTCGAGTTTCGTCTGCCACCCCCTGCCCCACCGAGCGGGGACATCGCCGCGCTCACCCAGGACATCCTGCGCCTGTCACTGAAGCCCACCACGCCCGAAGACGATGTGCAAATGGGCGAGTTGCGCTTTACTGTGCCGCGCGAGCGCGAGGGATGGTGGTTGCAGGGGCTTATCGACTCGCGAGGACTGGTAATCTCGGTGCAGCTGGAAAGGCGCATGGGCAGTCGCTGGCATACTGTGTGGAGCACCCCCGCGTCCGAGCCACAGTCCTTTCCACTGATTGAATGCCAGCTTCCAGCGGGCGAGTACCGTTTGCGGGTGCAGCACGACTCCATGAGCGACGGTGTAGAAGGCACGTTCCATGTTGCTCTGAGCCTGCGTCACCTGCCGCAGAAGCCCGAAGCGCCGAGCCAGAAGTGGACATACCGTCTGCGCCCCGACGGCTCCGCTGAGGTGGAGGTGTTTGTCTCAGGTGTTGTCGCATTGCTTGTGCCCTTTACGGCAGAGGATTTAAGGGTGGAAGACGCGCGGTATTCGCTGCTGCCGCCTGTATATGAGTACCTCTCGCGACTGGAGCTGCGCCACGCTCAAGTATTGTTGCTACACCCAACCGCCGACCGAGCGACAGTGCGCTTCCGTTGGCTGGACGCCGCTTACAACGTGCCGATGACCCGCTACGGTGGTGAACGCAAAGACCATTTCTACTTCCGCTCGCTGGCAGGACTTGGCAAGGCGACAGGAGATATGGATGTCACCGTGCAGCTGCCGGACGGTACAGCCGACATCCAACAGCTGATGCCCGAGCCGCAGTCGCGTGAAGCCTCCACTCTGAACTTCCGTGTGCCTCCCGACAGGGTGGTCATCATTACTGCAAAGCACCCACAGATGGACACGCGCTGGCTCACAGCCTCCTACCGGCGCATGACGGTACACATTCCCGATACGCCCTTCTACCGCCGTTGGCTACCGGAGTACCTTGCGCTATTGATGCGTATCTACGACCGCGAGCGGCAGGTGGTGGGTGGCTACGAACCGGAGGATGCGCTGTTTGTCTCGCTCACCGCGCCGGCGCAGCTGTCGGGTTATGGGGGAGCTACGTGGGGCGGCGCGCAATCCGAGACGTGGATTGCCTGCACGGGACGGGTGGGACCCTACAACCTGCGCTACGAAGCGGGAGGAGATGGCGTCGAAGCGCATGAGCTCAAATGGGTCTTCCTGAGCGGGGTTGGGGAACATCTTCCGTATTGGCTGTTCATGGGCGCGGTTATCTGGATAGAAGAGCAGGGCAAGGTGGCGGGGGATACGGCGTATCCGGATATATGGTACCGTCGCTCACTGCGCCCCGGGGCACAACAGTTCCGCAAGCGATATTCGGGTCAGACCGCGCCCATCTGGTTGCCGGAGAAGGAGTTCCGAGAGCGTTCTGCGGACGAACGCCTGCTCGGCGAAGCGATGATGCACGACATATTGCATACCATTGCGCAACGCTACGGCGTGCGCGTGTGGGCAGACTTGTTCCGCCAGAACCGCACAGGAAAGCTCAACTTGAAAGACCTGCCCGAAAACGAAAAACACAAGCGTGTTGTGGACGCGCTCGTCCAGATTACCGGCGACCAGCAGATACGCGAGATGTTCCGTTCACTGGGTCTGGAATAACGGGCTGAAGCTATCTCTCTCCCAGCGTTTGCTGGCGTTCCTGTGCCTCCTTCGCCAGCAGCAGCGCGCTTTCGTACCGCCGCCGGTCAACCTTCCCCTGCTCCACCGCCTCTTTCACCGCGCAGTCAGGCTCGGTGTCGTGCTGACAGTCGGGGAAGTAACACTCGCCCAGATAAGGGCGTATCTCCGGGAAGGCTTGCCAGATGGTCTCGGCGTCCACTGCCCACAGCTCAAAGTTGCGCATACCCGGCGTGTCCGCAATCCAGCTGTCCTCTCCTAGTTGGAAGAGCTGTGCGAGAGTGGTAGTATGCCTGCCTTTGTGCGTCGTCTCGCCAACCTGTCCCACTTTTAGCCCCAGTCCGGGTTGCAACGCGTTCAGGATGCTACTCTTCCCCACCCCCGACGGTCCGCACACCGCCGCGATTTGCCCTCGCAGCCGTTCGCGCAGACTGTCGATGCCGTCACCCCGCGTTGCGCTCACCGGGCATACCTCGTAACCGCAACGGGCATATACTTGCAGATGGTGTTCCGTCTGCGGCTCGATGGGCAGGTCGCACTTATTCGCCACAATCACAGGGTTCAGTCCGTTGGCGTATGCAGCCACCAGAAACCTGTCCAACTGCCAGGGATCCAGGCGCGGCTCCAGCA
>JAPWUZ010000243.1 GCA_028275265.1 Armatimonadota bacterium
CTGTTTTTGCCGGAAGACATCACCCTGCGAGTGGGTGCGCTGGGTGTCTTTCACTTTCCCGCAGGCAGATATGTGTACACGGGTAGTGCGTTGGGAGGCTTGCGGGCACGACTTGCCCGCCACCTGCGCACGCAGAAACGCCTGCGCTGGCATATCGACTACCTGCTGCAACATGCTGTGGTCGAACACGTTCGCCTCTTTCTTAGCGGTGAGCGAAGCGAGTGTGCCCTCAACCGGCAGACTCTTACCCTGCCTCATGCCCACGTGATAGCGCGCGGCTTTGGCTCCAGCGATTGCCGTTGTCCGACGCACCTGGTGTATCTGGGGCAGGATACCAGTCTGCCCGTGTAAAATGAGACACCGCAGATGTCCTTCTGGAGGCAGTACGCGAGCGGATAGCACGCGCCCTTGACGCCGGGCACTCTCGCAGGTGATAATAAGGAACGAAACCCAAATGGGAAGGAGTGCGAATGGCTTCCATCAAGTTTCCAACTGTACGCTGGCATGAGAAAGTGGTTACGTTTCGCCCGCGCCGCACGTGGCGGGGTCTGCAGCCGGTGTATGCGGTTTTGTTGTTTGCTTTCTTCGGCGACAGGGTAGTGCTCAGCGACATCGAAGGGCGCGGCTGGAGTGTGCCCAGTGGTCACCTGCAGGAAGGGGAAACGCCGGAGCAAGCCATCCGCCGCGAGGCGCAGGAAGAAGCGGGCATCGTGTTAAATAAAATGGAGCCGCTGGGCGTCTACCTGTTGCAGGAGGCGGACGGCACCCGCTGGTACGCGCCGGTGTTCGTCGGAGAGGTGGCGCACTTCATGTCCATACCGGAGGGCAGCGAGTCGCACGGGGTGCTGCTGATACCCCCTGAAGATGTGCAGGAGGTGTATCATCTCTGGGACCCGTTGATAGCACAGGTATTCCAATACGCGCTGGCGCGGTACCGCGAACGTTTCCGCCCCGGCGTGCCGTTGCGCGAGGTTTACGAACAGTTCGCCCGCGTGCAACCCATGTCCGAAAACGACACCTTGACACTCTGAGGAGGTTCGTATGTTCATTTCACAGCGAGCACAACGCACCAGTCCTTCTCCCACCCTCGCCATCACCGCCAAAGCGCGAAAGATGCGCGAGGAGGGCATCGACGTGCTGTCTTTTGGAGCGGGAGAACCCGACTTCGACACCCCGGAGTTCATCAAGGAAGCGGCAGTTACCGCCCTGCGAGAGGGCTTTACCAAATACACACCAACCGCTGGCATCGAGCCGCTGCGCAAAGCGATTTGCGACAAGCTCTGGCGCGATAACGGACTGAAGTACGAACCCAACCAGATTATCGTTACCTGCGGGGGCAAACATGCTTTGTATAACACCTTTCAGGTCATCTGCGACCCCGGCGACGAGGTGATTATCCCTGCGCCCTACTGGGTGAGCTACCCGGAGATGGTCAAGCTTGCCGACGGAGTGCCGGTGTTTGTCTATGCCGATGAGACCACCGGCTTTGTGCCGACCATCGACGCCATCCGCGAGAAGATAAGCGCACGCACGCGGGCAATTGTGGTCAACAGCCCGTGCAACCCGACGGGCGCGGTGTTCCCCCGCCAAACGCTGAAGGAGATTGCCGCCCTCGCGCTCAGGCATGACCTGTACATCATCTCCGACGAGATATACGAAAAGATGGTGTACGATGGGCACGAGCATTGCAGTATCGCCAGTTTGGGTGAGGAAGTCAAGAAGCGCACCATCCTGGTCAACGGTATGTCCAAAGCGTACTCGATGACCGGCTGGCGCATCGGCTACGCGGCGGCAGAGCGCGAGCTGATTGCCGCCATGACGCGCATTCAGGACCAGTCCACCTCCAACCCCACCTCGATTGCGCAGAGGGCGGCACTGGCGGCGTTGCAAGCACCGGAGGACACGGTGAAGCAGATGGTAGCTGCCTTTGCCGAGCGCAGGCGGGCGATTGTAGACGGATTGAACCGCATCCCCGGCTTCCGTTGTGCCGAACCCGGCGGGGCATTCTACGCCTTCCCCAACGTGTCGGCTCTGTACGGCAAACGCTGGGGCGACCGCGTGATTAATAACTCTGACGCCTTCGCGGAATACCTGCTGGATGTGGCGCGGGTGGCGGTGGTGCCGGGCAGTGGCTTCGGCGCGGACGAGAACATCCGGTTGTCCTATGCCTGCTCGCTGGATACCATTCGCAACGGTCTCGCCCGCATTGCCGACGCGGTGCAGGCGTTGCAGGATTAGACAAGAAGTACCCCTGGAGGGCGAACCTCCGGGTGAGCCGGAAAACCATGCCAAACGGCTCGGCAGGAGCCTCGCCCTCCATGCAGGTTGCGTCCTGTTCTACTTCAGCGGCTCCAGCACCACTTTCTGCAGGTTCATCACCGCCCCGCGCGGCATCTCGGTCACCCGAACGGACAACACCTGCCTGCCCGCCGGCACGGTGATCTCACCTAAAGTAAAGTCGCGAAACGCTGTCCACGAGCCGGTGGCTTCAACGACCCCTTCCAGCCGTTGTCTACCTTCGACGCCGACGTGAAACCGGCTGCCGGCGTTCTCCGGTGGGCAGGCATAGGTCACGGTGACTTTATACCTGCCTTGTGCAGGCACAGAAACCGTCCACGTGACGTAATCGGAAGCGTTTGTCCAGAAGCCGATATTGTCTTTGCCGTCGCCCTGCTCGTAGCGGGCACTTTGACCGTGTACCTCGGCATCACGCGCGTGGCACAGAAGTACACCCCGTGCATTCGGCTGGATGACCGAAGCCACCTGCACCACCACCGGCTTACCCGCCAATTTCAGTTCCACCACCGTCGCGGCGGGGTCTATACGTTTCGGTCTGGAGATATACAGGACCGTGTAGCCGTTGCCGTCTCGCGCTTGTTCGGTGCGCACCTTCAGCGGTTCGTTGCCCAGCAGGGCGCGCGCGCTCAGCACTTTCGTCTCCAGACCTTCCACGCGCAAATCGCCCTCAGGCCAGGTAAAGACATGAAGGTATAGCGTGTTGCCTTTGGCGGTGCATCGTCCATCGAACGACAGCTTGCGGAAGGGGCTCTGGGTGGTGCCGTAGATGCTTTTGCCGTTCACCTTCATCCACTGACCGATGCGCTGCAGACGCTCCACAATCGGTTCGGGGAACGTGCCTTCGGCAGTGGGTCCCACGTTCAGCAGGAAGTTACCTCCCTTATGGGCGATGTCGCACAGCTTGCGGATGAGGTCTTCCGCCGATTTCCAGTTGGTGTCGTTTTTGGCGTAGCCCCAGGTATCGTTGATGGTCATGCAGGTTTCCCACAGCCGCCCGCCGGGCAGCGCGCCTGCCGGGATGGTCTGCTCGGGCGTGGAGAAGTCTTCGGGCAGATGGTTGCGGTCGTTGATGAGAATCTGCGGCTGCAGGCTGCGGATGAAGGCGTTCACTTCCGCCGAGCGCAGTTCCTGCGCGTTATGCTCCCACCCGCCGTCAAACCACAACACGCCGATAGGTCCGTAGTTGGTCAGCAGCTCGCGCAGCTGCCCTTTCATAAAGTCGATATAGCGGTTCAAATCGGCGCCCTCCGCCGGACGCACATCACGCTCCCACGGGCGACGCGGCAGGTAATCGGGATGGTGCCAGTCCATGATGGAGTAGTAGAAGCAGAGTTTGATGCCCTGCCGCTTGCATTCCGCCGCCAGTTCCTTCATGGGGTCGCGCCCGAAGGGGGTCGCTTTGACGATGTTGTAATCGGTCAGCTTCGTGTCGAACATGCAGAAGCCGTCATGGTGTTTGCTCGTAATCACAATGTACTTCATGCCCGCTTCTTTCGCCATGCGCACCCACTCGCGGGCGTTGAACCGCACCGGGTTGAACTGAGCGGCGAACTTCTCGTAGTCGCGCACCTGCATCTGCTTGTTGCTCAGGTACCACTCGGCGATAGTTTTGCGCCCCTGCAGGTCGGTGGCGTCGGCAGGTACGGCATAGATGCCCCAGTGGATGAACATGCCGAACTTCGCCTCACGCCACCATTGCGTGCGTTTCAGGAAGGCTTCAGGCGTCTCTCCTTGTGGCTGAGCCAGCAGCGACGCCATACAGAACACCAAAGCTGTCGTAAAGACACCACGCATCATTATCGTTTACCTCCTCACACAGCGATTTCAAGATGCCTTAAGCGACGGTGGCAGCGTGCGGGTGGCGACTATTCGGAAGCACTCGCGCACAGGCACTG
>JAPWUZ010000204.1 GCA_028275265.1 Armatimonadota bacterium
CCGACGCGCTACGGGATCGAAGCGATTAACATCGAGTCGCTGAGGTTCATCGCCATTGCGCACACGATAGGCGCGTTTCTGATGGTGGCGTTTGTGATCCTGCACGTGTACATGACCACTACCGGAGAGACAGTGCTTTCGAACCTGCGCGCTATGATTACCGGCTACGAGCACATCGCAGAGCCAGAGCCAACATTCACCGCTCAGGAGGCACCACAGTCATGAGTGAAAGCAAGTACATGAACCCTTACGTGGCGGGCACTTTACTGGGGTTGTTGCTGATTGCCACTATCTACATCACGGGACGAGGACTGGGAGCCAGCGGTGCCATCAAAAGCTTCACCGTCGCAGGAGTGCAAGCGGTAGCCCCCGCACACGCTCAAAAAGCCAAGTTCTACGCAGAATACCTTCAGGAACACCCGGGAGGCAGTCCGCTGAAGAACTGGCTGGTATTCGAGGTCATTGGCGTGGCGGTGGGGGCTTTCCTGTCTGCGCTGGCGGCAGGAAGACTCAAGCTGACGACCGAGGCTGGTCCTCGTGTAGCCCCCCGCACCCGACTGGTTGCCGCCTTTGTGGGAGGCGTTCTATGGGGCGTCGGCTCACAGCTGGGTAGAGGTTGTACCAGCGGCGCTGCACTCAGCGGGATGGCGGTCATGGCGACAGGCGGTATCCTGACCATGGTAGCTATCTTTGCGGGGGCGTACGCTTTTGCCTATTTCTTCCGCATACTGGAGCAGGCGGGGTTTGGTTCTTCACGCCGACTGGTAGGACTGTTCTACGGTTACGACTTTACCGTGTTGCGGGTGTTTTTCACCGCCGGCGTGGTGGCAATGGTCGGTGTGATGGCGCTGAACCATTTTGGCTTGCTGGACATGAGCCAGGTGTACATCAACCCCACCTACCTCTGGTCTGCGATAGTGGGCGGGCTTATCATGGGGCTGGGTTTCGTGGTGGGCGGATACTGCCCGGGCACCAGTTTCTGCGCCGCTTCCATCGGTAAGCGCGATGCGATGGTATTCATCGTGGGCGCGCTGGCGGGGGTGTTTCTCTTCGCGGAGGGCTACCCCTTGCTGGAGGGCTTGTACAAAGCCGCCTATCTGGGCACTCCACGTATCTACGAAACGCTGGGCATTCCGGCAGGGCTTTTCGCCTTTCTCATGGTGACGTTCGCTCTGCTCGCTTTCGGCATCGCCTCGGTGGTGGAACGCAAGGTGAAGGGCGTCCAGCCCGTCCTGCCGCGCTGGAATCTGGCACGGGCGGGGGCAGTGGCGCTCGGTATCTTGCTGGCGCTCTCTGCCTTTTCCTTCACCGACCGCAAAACGAGTCTGTTGCAGATGGTGCAAAACGAGCAGTTTGTGCGCTCCTACCCGGTCGAGGTGATGACCGTAGACGAGTTCGCCTTCCGCTTAATGGACGACACCGACGACCAGATACAGGTGATAGACTTCCGTCCTCGCGAGGAGATTTCCAAGGGGCGGTTGCCCAAATCGTACCCCTTTACGGTAGATAACCTGTTCGAGCAGGAGCCTTCCCGCCTACTGCGTGTGCGGGGCAAAATCAACGTATTCGTGGCGGATGATGAACTGACCGAAAGGCGTATGGCGGTCATTGCGCAGCAACTGGGCTTCAGCCGTATTCGGATTCTGGAAGGTGGGTTAGAGAAGTTCCGTCAGGACATCCTGAACTTCGAGCCACCGGCTCCGCCCAAGGACATGTACGAGGAGTTCACGTACCGGTTCCGCAAGCGCGCTAAGGAGAAACTGCCGGAGCTAATACGCGAAGAAGAGCTTTCGCCTGCCGAGCCGGAAAAACCGAAACGCAAGCTGGGCGGGTGTTAGCTTGACTTTTTGCAGAGGCGACTGTATAATAGTGGTGTCAGCGCGCGCCCGTAGCTCAGTGGATAGAGCGTGAGGTTGCGGACCTCAAGGTCGGGGGTTCAAGTCCCTCCGGGCGCGCCATTTTCCTTCGACGGCTCCTACCCCATTTGACAAGAACCCCCGTCTCATGTTACAGTGACAACCGGTGTTTTTACCGGCACTCCAACAGGACGAGGTCAGGTGAGAAATGGCGAAAACGATTCGGATACTGACGGGAGTGATTATCGCGAGCCTGTTTCCGCTGGTGCTGAATGGCTGTGGAGGCGGCGGAGCCGCAGGAGGACCTGTGTCGCAATACATTCAGCTGACCAACGGCAAGGTAGTTGTAGAGCAGCGCGAAGGAGTGGTGGTTATCAAAGCGAGCGTGTCGCAACTGCCCGGCGTGGGCTTTGACCAGGACGCCGTGGAGGTCAAACTGTATGCGGGCGACGGTTTCGCCAATCCCCGAACGGACACGCCGCCGCCGTCCAGTTGGATACGAACTTTCCGCGTGAGCCGCGACGGCACCCTGCTGGACGACCTGAGCCTGCCAGTGGGTATCTATACGGCGGTGGCGGAAAACATCCGCGTGGTGCAAGATGGGAAAGAGTTTCGCAGCGCGCTGACCGCATACGTGTTTGAGGTGTTCGAGTCTGGCGGCACCCTGCACACCACGCTGCCCCTCAAGTTTGAGGCACGTTTCCCTGCGCTGGGGGCGGTGATCGAAGACTCCTATGTCGCTTTTCTCACGGATGCCGGCGCGGCAGACGGCACTTCACGCCTGTTTGTGCAACACGCTAACGGCACAGTGGACATGACGCGCACCTTCGTCAGGCAAACGGAGGCAGGCAATCCGGTAGCTGCGGTGAGCTTCGAGGCGCTGCCCGGCGGTCCTACGCTGGGCAATGTCTCGCGACTGGTGCTGAAGGCGTTCAAGCCATGAGCAGAACCCGTCTGATTCTGGGACTGGCAGCACTTTTGGCGTCAGGCGTGTGGGCACAGCCCTCAGATAACGTGCGCGTCTCCACCATCTGGCGAGGTGCAGAAGTAGAGGGACGCACCTTGTGGGTGAACGAACAGTTGGTTACCTTGCGAGTGGACGCCCGCACGCAGGTGGAGGTCGGCTGGCAGAGGTTTGTGGCGAAGGGGCGCGTCCGTACGAACCGCTTCTCCACGTCCTCACGGTGGTATGGGCTTCAGCATGTGCTGCGCCAGGACAACGACCGCCAGCTGTTGCTTTCACTGCGCCGGCTGGAAGCCAGCGAGGGTACGGCGGATGTAGCGGAAGGCCTTTTCACCTACACGGCTCCGCGTATCGATACCACCAGCCTGCTCTCCCTGCAACACGACGGCAAGCGGACCACGGGCTACCGCCTGTCGTACTCGCGCACGCACGCCGGCACCGAGGCGGCAGATACCTTCGGGCTATCCTTCGTCGTGTTCCCTGCACGAGCTGCACGCTGGCAGGTGCAGCTAGAAGGCGGGCTCTATGCCGACCGTCACGGAGATACCCACTATCGCTCTGTGTTCGGAGCAACGATTAGCTCCCGCCTGGGACGGGGGTTGCACGCAAAGCTGGGAGTGACCTTCGCACCTCGCGGTTTTCCGACGGCGGGCACCTCGCTGGAAGCCCTCACCGCTTTTAGCCTGTATCGCCCCGGTAGTCTCGTAGAAAACTGGCGTGGCCGCCCGGCAGGCATTCTCAGCCTGCAAATCACCACCAGCACGGATTGAGTGTACGCTCGCTCGCGCACCAGTTTGGTCGCGGCGGGAGCTTTATGTAGCCGCAGGCTTTAGCCTGCGTTTGTAGAGATGGCACCCCCCGAGTGAGCCGATAGCCCCACAGTACACGCACCCGCCCTCGGCGCTATGCCTCTTGCTCCTCTGCAAACACCTTGCGCAATTGCGGTTCGTTCTGCGCCGATACCAACGCGATCACGCTGTCGCCGGGTTTCAGCTCAGTATCTGCATGAGGAAGCACAGCGTTTTCCTCTCGGATGATACATACAATCAGCGCGTCCGGCGGCAGGGGAAGGTCTTGAATACGCCTGCCGACCACCGGGGATCGGTTGCTTAGTTCCACATCAACGATTTCGATGTTACCCCTCTTCAAAGCCGCCAGAGGGATAATCTCGCCTGTCTCGATCTCCTGTTCAATCAGGTGGTAGATGATGTTGGTGCTGCTGACGGTGGCATCGATACCGAGCTGTTGAAAGATGCTCTCGTTGCGCGGGTCATTGATGCGCGCAACAGTTCGCGGAACGTTGAAGTACCACTTGGCAATCTGGCTGATAATCAGGTTATCCTCATCATCGCCGGTGCAGGCAACCACGATATCCGCCCGGTCTGCACCTGCTTCACGCATGGTATGGATTTCGTCGCCGCGTCCGCGCATCACCATCTCACCCAGCTCGTCCTGCAAAAGCGCACACCGCCTTTTGTCGCGCTCAATCAACAGCACCTCATGCCCGGCGTTCATCAGAGTCTTCGCCAGGTAATAGCCTACGTTGCCAGCACCTACAATGATAACGTACATCGTCGCACTACCTCACTCAGTCTTCCAGTTCGGGGGGAAGCACATTATACTCCTCGACCGAACCCAGCGGGCGGTCATACGCCAGGTCGCGGATAATCGAAGAGCCGATGAGCCCGTAGCATATCGTGTAGATACCACGCTCGCGGTAGGCTTGCGCCCGGATGGGGTCGTTCACTTTGGCAACTACCTTAGGCACGTGGAACCGCTCTTTGGCGATTTGCGCCGCCATCAGGTTGCGGTTATCGCCTTCGGTCAGCGCGGCGAAAAGGTCCGCCTGTTCGATGCCTGCCTTCCTCAGGATGTCCTCATCCAGTCCGTTGCCGGGTATTACCGCACCGGAGAACTTGCTACCCAATCGCTCCAGAGAGTCGTTGTTCCACTCGATAAGCGTTACTTTATGTCCCTCCGCTGCCATGACGCGAGCCAGTGCAGCACCTGTACGTCCACACCCCAAAATGACTATTCTCATCGGAAGCCTCAGCCCCTGTTCTTCTAGATTGAACCGAACTTCAGTATACGCCGATGTCTGCCTGTTGTCAACCGCTGGCAGGAAGAGAGGTATTCGGCAT
>JAPWUZ010000205.1 GCA_028275265.1 Armatimonadota bacterium
AGACATTGGCGTGGACGAGTTTCTGGAACTGCTTTAGTAAGCGTCATGTGAACTCGGGTATGCTAGGGGCGCTAGTGGTCGTGAAAGAAGTAGAATTACCAATTCGACTGCCAAACGGGGAAAAGCAGAGTTTAAGACGCGGTTTCGTACCGGTGAGAATACCGCGCACGCGACCGCGTCTCCTTCTGCCCTGCAACTGGCTCTCCGCCGAGGAAGCCGACACGGAGGTTGATATTGGACACCCCGTGTTGCTGGCGGGAGACGCTTGCGTCTATAGTTCCGCGCCCGAGTGAGAGAACGCTTCACCATTCCGTGCTTCGCAGTGACAACCCGCTGGAGGGCGAGGCTTCTGCCAAGCCGTTATCGTGTCATCGTGAGGCAGAACGCCGACCGAATCCATCTCCTTTCACACCATTTCTGCAACACAAGAATATCAGGAGGTTTGCCAAGTGCGCAAGAAGATAGCGGTTCTGCCCGGCGACGGCATCGGTCCCGAAATCATCTCGCAGGCGATACGCGTGCTTGACCGCGTCGCCGAGCGTTACAGCGTGCATCTGGAATACCATCAAGCCCTGGTGGGAGGCGCGGCATACGACGCTACTGGACATCCCCTACCTGCCGAGACATTAGAGCTGTGCAGGCAGTGCGACGCAGTTCTGTTTGGCGCAGTAGGCGGACCCAAGTGGGATGACCTGCCCCCTGCCCTGCGCCCCGAGGCGGGTGCGTTGCTGCCGTTGCGCAAAGAGCTCGGGTTGTTTGCGAATCTGCGCCCTGCCCTGCTTTTCCCCGCGCTCGCCGGCGCGTCTCCGCTCAAACCAGAAGTGCTGGGCGAAGGGCTGGACATTCTGGTGGTACGCGAACTGACCGGGGGCATCTACTTCGGTCAGCCGAAAGAGCGACGGGACGGAGGACGCACGGCAGTAGACACCTGTATCTATACCGAAGCGGAGGTGGAACGCATCGCGCATGTTGCCTTCCGCGCAGCACAGAGGCGGCGTCAAAAAGTGGCGTCGGTGGACAAGGCGAACGTACTGGAGACTTCCCGTCTGTGGCGTGAGGTGGTCACGCGCGTTGCTGAGCAGTATCCCGATGTGGAGTTACAGCACGTGCTGGTGGACAACGCTGCCATGCAGTTAATCCGCAACCCACGCCAGTTCGATGTCATACTGACCGAAAACATGTTTGGCGATATCCTGAGCGACGAGGCGGCGATGCTCACAGGCAGTCTGGGAATGCTGCCCTCCGCCAGCCTCGGCGGAGGCACGTTTGGACTTTACGAGCCGGTACATGGCTCCGCCCCGGATATTGCCGGACAGGGCATTGCCAACCCGCTGGCGACCATCCTTTCCGCAGCGATGATGCTGAGATACAGCTTCGGTATGGAGGCAGCAGCCACCGACATCGAGAAAGCGGTGGACGCCGCCCTGCGCGAAGGCTACCGCACCCCGGATATCTGGCAGGAGGGGTGTCGCAAAGTGGGTACAATGGAGATGACCGAAGCGGTGTTACAACACCTGTGAGGCGACATGCGATGAAAAAAGTGGAGTGCATCATCCGACCCATCAAGATCGACGAGGTGAAAGAGGCGCTAGAGGAAATCGGCATCACCGGACTGACGGTGACCGACGTGCGCGGCTATGGACGCCAGCGAGGTCGCACGGAAAAGTACCGGGGCAATACGTATACCATTAACTTCCTGCCCAAGCTGAAGCTGGAGGTGGTCGTTCCCGATGACCGCGCGGAGGAGGTCGTGCAGGTGATTGCTGAAGCCGCGCGCACGGGAGAAATCGGCGACGGCAAGATTTTTGTCTCGGAGGTGGAGGAGGTCATCCGCATCCGCACAGGCGAACGAGGCGAATCCGCGCTGTGAGGCGTTAACGCAACAGGGTGAGCCATACCGACTGACTCACCGCGCTGAGCAAGGTGGAGAGCGTCACGATTTGTGACGCGAACGCCTCCTGAGTGCGATACTGCGCGCTGAGGATGAAGACGTTTACCGCTATCGGTAAACCGGCACTGGCGACCAGCACCGTGCCGACATCCTGGGAAAAGGGGAACAATGGTAACATTGATAGCGCGAGCAGGGGCGCAATCACGAGACGCAGTGTAATAGGTAGCGCAACAAGCACGACAGACGGTCGCCCGATACCCCTGCCCAGCTGCGTGCCCAGTGTGAGTAGGGCGACAGGAACCAGAGCGTTTGCCATGTAGTCGAGCGGTATCGCCAGAGGCTTTGCCAGCTGAATAGAGAGGGCGTTGAACAGCAGAGCAGCAGCCAGCGCGTAGATGACCGGCAAACGGGCGACGGCGCGGAGGAGATGCACTCTGTGGGGATGCCCGCTCTCCATCAACAGCACGCCGAAGGTGAACGTCATCAGGTTCTGCACAAGCAGTACCACTGCGGCAACGCTCATGTAGCGGTCGCCGAAGGCGAGCAACACGAAAGGAATACCGTAGTTGCCGGCGTTGGTGAGCATGGAAGCCAACATGAGCACCTTGCGATAGGGTTGAAACACGCTGTGCCGGTAGAGAAGCAGCGCGATGAGGAACATCAATGCACTGTGCATTAGAACAAACAGGGCGATGTTTCCCATCGTCAGCAGACTGAGGTCTGCCTGTAGCATCTTGACGAAGACAAGTGCGGGCACAAAGGCATAGAAATTGATGCGGGTTAGCGTCGAGATATCCAGTGTGAGGGCGCGTTCCAGCAGCGCGCCCACGAGGATGATGAAAAAGATAGGAAAGATAACCTGCCAGAAGATGCCGAAGGCGCTCACGAGCTGCCTCCGGTTATCTCCTTGAGCTTCTGGAAAAAGGCACGCTTATGTTCGTCGTTAATAGACCAATTAACCGGAACGGTCTGGAAACCGCTGAGCTGGGCGAAGTCTCGCTCGCGGGGTTTCACCGTCCAGTCCATACGGCGGTCTTTGTACATACTGCCGTAGCCCTGATGGTAGAAGCCCCACGAGGCGTATTCACTCAGCGCGGACTCGAGGTTATCCAGGTGAACGCTGTCCTCGTTGACCACAATCGGGCGCGGGCGTTTGCGGTAGGCAGTGGTCTGCCGGATGCGCTGGATTTTGCGGCGCAGATCGTCGGGCATACAGCCGTTGCCATGCGGCAGGCTGAGGTCTTCCACCTCCAGCCACGCCTCGGTGGGTATCTGGTCGCCTCCGCCGGTGCTACTTCCCACCAGCAGCCTCCTGCCCCGATAGGTCACGCCTTTGACCATCTCGATCACCCGGTGGATATTGCCCGGTTCCAGAACCGGAAAGTTCCACCACTCGGCGGACTCGTTGGCAACGTCCACCAGAATGTTGCGGTATCCCGTGGAGAGCAGCCACTCGGTCGTGCGCACCGCCACGTCATATACTACTTTCTCCGAAACGAAACGGCGGGCGTGCTTGAAGTAGAAGTAGTTGACAATGACCACCATACCCGCTTCGTCGGCAGCCTTCAAAACGCGAAGCAGGCGGTCGAAGTAAGGCTGTTTGAACTTGCCCTCCGGCGTGAAGGCAGAGTTGATGTAGCGGTCGTACACTTCCGGAGTGTAGACCGACCCTCCTCCCTGCAACCCGACGGTGACCGCCAGCAGTCCGTACGAACGGTAAACAGGCAGCATCTTGCAAAACTCGTCGGTATTGCGGTCGGGGTCCCACACGCCGGTATCGGGATAGGCCCACAGCTTGCGTGTCTCTTCGCATTCGTCGTCGAAAATCGCCTGAACCATGCGCGAGTTGAACAGCAAGCCTTCGACAGGCATCCCTTTGTAGGATACGCCCGCATAGGTGGGGCGTCCGTTAATCAGGAAGCGGTTACCGTCGATGGTGATTTCCGTTTTCATCCTGCGCTCACCGTGGCAAGCTTCGCCACGGGTTATCGTATCACCTGCAACCCGCATTTCTTATCAGGAGGTCTGCTTCATGGAAAAACAGCGCATTGAAATCTACGACACGACCCTGCGCGATGGCTCACAGGGCGAAGGGGTCAATTTCACTGTGGAGGACAAACTCAAAATCGCGCAACGGCTGGACGAGTTCGGTATGGACTACATCGAGGGAGGCTGGCCCGCTTCTAACCCGAAAGACACCGAGTTCTTCCAGCGGGCGCGAAAGTTGAAGTTCTCCCACGCGAAGCTGGCAGCGTTCGGCAGCACCCGCCGCGCCAAGCTCAAAGCGGAAGAGGACGAGAACCTGCAAGCACTCGTCGCCTGTGAGACGCCTGTGGTCACCATTTTCGGCAAGAGCTGGGACATGCACGTGACGCACGCTCTGAAGGTGCCTCTGCAGGCGAATCTGGACATGATTTACGACTCGGTCAAGTTCCTGAAGGAGCGCGTTCCGCAGGTCATCTATGACGCGGAGCACTTTTTCGACGGCTACAAACACAACCCCGAGTACGCTATCAAAACGTTACAGGCGGCAGAAGAGGCAGGAGCCGATATGCTGGTGCTCTGCGACACCAACGGTGGAACCCTGCCTCATGAAATCGCCCAAATCATGGATGCCGTCAAACCACACGTGCAAAAGCCGCTGGGAATCCACACGCACAACGACAGCGAGTGCGCTGTGGCGAACAGCCTGATGGCGGTGCTACACGGCGCTGTGCATGTGCAGGGCACGATGAACGGCTACGGCGAGCGCACTGGCAACGCCAACCTGTGCTCGATCATCCCTGCGCTCATACTGAAGATGGGCTACGAGTGCCTGAAACCCGACTCTCTGCGTCATCTCACCGCGCTATCGGGCTACATTGATGAGGTGGCGAACATGCCGCACAACCACCGGATGCCTTACGTGGGGCGCAGTGCGTTTGCCCACAAGGGGGGTGTGCATGTGGATGCGGTGCTGAAGCACGAGCGCACCTACGAACACATCCCGCCAGCAGCGGTCGGTAACGAACGACGCATTCTGGTCTCGGAGCTGGCAGGAGGCGCTA
>JAPWUZ010000206.1 GCA_028275265.1 Armatimonadota bacterium
AACCGCTCAGCTGCAGGTGGAATACGAGAACGGCTTGCTGTCGATACACAGCGTCAAAACGCGGCTGTATCTGCTTCTGGCGGAAATCGCTCGCAAGACGGGGGTCAATATCGCCGTAGACGACTCGATGCGCAACCGCGAGGTCTCGATGTCGGTGGAGAACCTGCCTGTGGACGAGATGATACGCGGCATCGCCAGCGCATACGGGCTGGCTCTTTCGCAGGTAAACGGGGTGTACATGGTGAGCGACGGCGTGCCCACCGACCTTGCGCCCTACCGGTTGTCCGGCACGGAGTCTTTCCGGATGAAATACATCAAGGCGCAGGTGGCATCCGGCTTGTTGCCGACCTTCCTTTACAGTTACCTGCACGTGAACGAAGCGCAGAACGCGGTGGTGGTGACCGCTCCCACGCAGATGCTGGAAAAAATCCGTTCGGACTTCCAGAAGATAGACCTGCCGCCGCCGCAGATTATGATCGAAGCGCTGGCGGTAGAGATTGCCTCCACCGAAGACCTCGACGCCTCACTGGGGCTGTCGTTCACCGATAGCTGGATTACCGCCTCCTCGGATTCGGGCACCGGCGATTTCCTCTATCGCACCATCGGAACCCTGCCGGAAGATTTCAAGGTGAAGCTGAACGCTCTGGAGGCACAGGGTAAAGCGCGCGTACGCGCCAACCCGCGCATGGCGGCGGTGAACGGACAGGATGCCGACATCTTCATCGGGCAGACGAAGTTCATCAAGGTAGAAGTGACCTCTTATGGAGGCAAGCAGGAGCGAATTCAAGGCGTGGACGTGGGTGTGAAACTCTCGGTGCGTCCCTGGACCGGTGGCAACGGCGAAATCACGCTCACCATCGAGCCGGAGGTGAGCAATATCAGCGAGCTGGACAGGGAGACGGGGATGCCCGTGCTTTCTACTCGACGGGCTCAAACCACCGTGCGCGTGAAGGACGGAGAGACCATTGTCATTGGTGGGCTGACACAGCAGCAGGAATATAAAACGCGCACCAAAATCCCCGTTCTCGGCGATATTCCGATACTCGGCACGCTGTTCCAGGGCACGAAGACCAGCCGAATCAACTCGGAGCTGCTCATCTTCGTGACCCCGCACATTTTGACCGACAGCGGCCGTTTGAAGGATGAGGCGGCGGAACAGCGCATTCGCGAGCGGATGCTTCCCAAAACGCCTTAGCGAAGGTGTGTCTTCGCAACGACCATGATGCACGGACCGCCGAAGACAACGGTGGCGCCATGCTGCTGCGCCTGCCGAATGGCTTCTTCGTGTTCAGAGCCGGGTTGCATCCAGATTTTGCGGATGCCTGCCTGTAACGCCTGCCCGACCACTGCCTTCGTCACATCGGGCGGCACAACGGTGACTATCGCCTCCGGAAGCTCCGGTAACGCCTGCAGACCGGGGTAAACGGGGTCTCCGTCCACCTCCGTCGCATGCGGGTTGACAGCAAATACCCGTAGTCCCTTCTCCTTGAGGGTCTTATACACCTTGTAGCCGTATTTTTCGGGATCACGCGACACCCCGAAAACCGCCAGTGAACGGGCTTTCAGAAAAGCATTGATGGTGTCTTCAGATAGCATCGCTCTATCTCCTGTTTTCGTCTGGCGGCTCTGTCCGAACGGGCACCGACAGCGGACGCCCCGCCCGGTCGGTGAAGCGTACCGCCATGTTCCAGTGCTTCCCTCCGTAGTCTATCACTTTTACAAGCAACAAATGCCACTTCCCGCTGACCCCCGCTACCGATACGCGGTCTTCGTCGAGCAGGAGACCTCTGGGCACATCCGCCGATAAAACCATCCTGCCGTCCAGCCAGACCGCCGCGCCGTCGTTGCTCCCAATCCGCAGGCTTACCGGCTCTGCCGGAATCTGCACCCAGCACGCCGCATACGCGCTGACACCATTGCCTGCAGATAGCACCTCTCGCAGGTTGACCACGCCGAAAGGATGGTCGGTGCGTACCTTTTGCCACGTTACCTCGCCCTGCGGCGCGGGAAAGCGTTGTGACGGATTCACTGCCTCCACCGGGATGTCCGGGCGGCTCAATTCCCCCGGCTGGCAGGGGAACGGTCCCGCCACCCGCCACTCCGTGATGAAGCCCAGCTGGCGTGCGAAGTCCGCCCCTCGCGTTTCCGCCTCGCGCAGTGCCCGTTCGCGCTCCTCAGTAGTGGCGTAGCCTGCGTTCGCCAGCAAATTCACGTACGCCTGCGCCTCCGCGCCACGCTCCTGCGACTCACGCAGAGCCAGCCACATATCGATAATGTCACGCTGTCCGCTGCTCTGCAACTCCTGCACCGCCTGAACGAGCCGGACATCCGCTTCCCATGCCCGCATCACGTTTGAAGCACGGCGCGCGGTCGCCGCTTGCCACTGAATGGTGTAGATGTGGTGACCGAGCTGCAGTTTGCGTACCCGCTGCTTGACCGCTTCGGAGCGCGCCTTTCGGAATGCCTCTTCCAGCAGCTTGCGCCCTTTATCCATCGCCTCCGCCGATGGGTACACCCACCAGTCCTCGTGGTTCTTCGCTTCCAGAGGCATGTTTGCCATCAGGTCTTCGTACAGGGTGAAGTAGCGGTACACCGGCTCAGCAGATTCGGCGAACAGATGCTTGCAGAAATCGCGTATCAGCGCGTCGGTGTCGGTGTTCGGATTCCAGGCGAGCTTGACCGCCGCAAAGATATTCAACGGCTGCGTCCACCAGTCATCGTGCGTTTCGCTGTGGAGGTGCTCGATGCCTGCCTTCGCGTAAAAGGGGATATCTATCTTCAGTGTGTGCACCAGTGGCCACTGCCCGAACCACTGCCAGTGCCCGTAGTAGTCGTAGATGCCCACGTGCGGACACAGTTCTCGCCAGCGCAACAGGATTTGCCGATACCGTTTGCTGGGGGCGCAGTCGGCGGTAATGGCATGGGCATGGCAGAACTCCCATGGAGTGTGACAGATGACCGGCATCAGATTGGGGTGAGGCTTTACCTTCAACGGCGGTTCCGTATGCGTCAGGTAGGCGTAGAAGCAGAGTATCTTATCGGGATAGCGTTGTGCTACCTGTTCCGCAATCTGGTTGAAGAAAACCATCAGTCGGTCGGTGAATTGCCCGCCGGGGGCGAAGGGGTCTACCCCAAGTTCGCGGTCCAGCGCCCGGCAACGCTCGCACTGGCAAAACTTGCCGTAGTCATTTGGTGAAAGGGAGAAGGTTTTCGCCTGCGGATTCCTCTCGAAGTATTCCAGCACCCTCTGCGTGGCAATGCGGATGACGTCCGGATGGGTGGTGCAAAGCTGCCATTTGCGTTCGCCGTCAATGAGCGCAAACCATTCAGGATGGCTCTGCCGTTCGCTGCTGGGGATAAGCCCTTCCCAGTTGTGGTAATGCATGTAGGGGATAAAGCCCGCCAGACGGTTCCTCCGCCTCCACTCTGCACCCTTTGGAGGGTCCGCCTGATAGCCTCCGAAACCGGTAACGCTGGGGATAGCAGGCTCACGCTTCTCATCGATGGCGCCGAGCGTGATGTTCTTGCGCCGGGGTACATATTCGCCCAGCTCGCCGGGAATATACCAGTGGATACCCAGGTGGTCTTCCAGCAGACCGTAGATACCGTTGACCACGCCTGCCTCGGTCGCGCCTTCGATAAGAAGGTGGTTACTCTCCGTGCGCAGGCGGTATCCCACTTCTGAAAGCCCTTCTGCGCCCAAGCGCAGCACGATAGCAGGACGGTTGGCGGGCAGCTCATACACTGCGGGCAGCTGCGCGCCGGACATTTTCTGGATGTAGACCTGCAGGTCGCGGATGGCGGAAGACAGGTCATCGCTTTGCGTTGTCGCAGGGACGACAATCACCGCCTGAGAGTTTCCATTGCGTACCAGGGTTACCTGTGCGGCAGGATTCACCGCCGCCGTTACGAGCAGCAGACAGGGCAGACTGTAGCGCATCATGAAAAAAGGACCTCCCTTCCCACCGTGTCGACAAGAGGTTCTCACAGGGCGCGGATAATCCTTCAGGTGCTTGCTAAGGCTCGGAAGGCAGCGTCGCTTGCGCGTCATCCCATCCCAGTATGTTACCGTCGAGCACGCAGAAGACGCGCGAATGTTGCGCTTCTAGCCGGGCTTCTTCGGTGAGTTCCTGTCCTGCGACTGCTGCCAGACACTCCAACCCTGCCTTGCGCATCAGGTCGGCACGCCGTCGGGCGCGAGCCACGTCCGTCGTGTCGATCACCGCGGAGACTTCCATCACAAGATATACTTCGCTGTCAGGCGCGCTTGCCGGCCGCCCACGGGCAAGAACGTCTGCGCGGAATACGTCCACCACCTCGTCATCAGAAAGAGCCTGACGGAGCGGCTCTTCAATGTCGGGTGGCTCGACCACGCGCACACGGCGCAGCACTTTGCCAGTGTACGCATGGATATGCTTCTGGTAGTGGTACTCCAGATACCACCCTTTCAGCTGCGCGACATCTCGGTCGATCCGAAGCAGCCAGTTATTGTGCTCCTGCACCACGCTGATTAGCTCGCGCAACGCAGCCTCAATGCGCGCAAAACGCTCCTCCGATGCTTGTCGGTAAGCAGTGAACTGTTGGGTGAGGTGCTCCAACGCAGCCTCAATGCGTGCAAACCGCTCTTCCGATGCCTGACGATAGGCGATGAACTCCTCTGCCTGGCGTTGCAGCGCAGCCTCAATGCGCGCAAAACGCTCCTCCGATGCTTGTCGGTAAGCAGTGAACTGTTGGGTGAGGTGCTCCAACGCAGCCTCAATGCGTGCAAATCGCTCTTCCGATGCCTGACGATAGGCGATGAACTCCTCTGCCTGGCGTTGCAGCGCAGCCTCAATGCGCGCAAAACGCTCCTCCGATGCTTGTCGGTAAGCAGTGAACTGTTGGGTGAGG
>JAPWUZ010000207.1 GCA_028275265.1 Armatimonadota bacterium
GACACTGCACGCTTCCTGTGCGAGGGTAACGCGCGCTTCTTCTTCGGGCTGGAGCGCAAAGCCATCACTGCACGCTACACCGATACCCCGCCGGTGCTGGCATACAACATCCTGGCGCGCGACGGTGACGTTGCCATCGAGCAAAAGACCTTCGCCGTGCCGCTGGAGCATTCCATCTCCGATAAGACTCTGGCGAGCGATGACACGGTGGTCGCCATGGTGCGGTTCCGGTTCGAAAACCGTGGAGACGCCCCTGCGGTTGCCGAACTGCCCCTTTCTTACTCCCATCGTTCGGGCAGGTCGCATAATGCCTACGCCAGCAACGGGCATCAGGACGACTACCTGGTGCCACGCAGCGAACGGGATGCACTGTTTGTGGAGGGCAACCACATCCTTTCGGAGTGGAATGGTCGAAAGGTGATGCGTGCCCGCTGGGAGGGCACCATGCAGCCCGAGCTGCAGGAGAGGCAGGTGGTTTTCCGTCGGCAACTGCAACCCGGCGAGGACTGCGAGTTGCTGCTGAAGATACCCTACATCGCTATCGACCAGCCGCAGGAGCTGCAGGCGTTGCAAAACCTGAACTTCGATCAGTGCTATCGCGAGGTGACCGCCTTCTGGCGAGAACAGGCGAGGCAGGGAGCGCAGCTGCAGTGCCCCGAACCGCACCTGACCGCCCTGCACGCCGCGCACCTGAACCACGTGTTGATTACCGACACTGCCATGCCCGACGGCAGCGGGCTGATTAACACGTCGGTAGGCACTTCCACTTACGGCAATTTCACCAACGAGGCGTGCATGATTACGCACGAACTCGACCAGCGGGGCTTGCACGAGGAGGCGCGCCGACGTATCGAGCTGTGGATAAAGTATCAGGGTACTGCCCCACAACCGGGCAACTTCACCGATTACGAGGGGATGTACTTCGGGGCAGGCGGTTTTGAGTGCGGTGCCTACAACCAGCATCACGGCTGGGTGCTGTGGTGTATTGGGATGCATTACTTCCTGACCGGCGATGCCGAATGGCTGCAACGGGTTGCGCCATCGCTGATTGCGGGCTGTGACTGGGTATTCCGCCAGCGGCGCAACACCATGCGCACCCTGCCCCATTCCCGCGGCTGGGAATACGGCTTCCTGCCCGCAGGCAGCCTGGAGGATGTTACTGATTTCCACTACTGGCTTTCCACCAACGCCCTCACCTGGCGCGGGGTGGATACCGCCACGAAGGCACTGGAAGCCATCGGACATCCCGAGGCACCCCGCCTGCGCCGCGAGGCGGATGCCTACCGCGCTGACCTGATTCGCGGATTCGAGACCATGCGCCAGTACGCACCGCTGGTGCGTTTGCGTGATGGCAGGTGGGTTCCACATTACCCCAGTCGGCTTTATCAACGCAGGCGCGATGTCGGCTGGATACGCGAGGTGCTGGAGGGTTCCGTTTACCTGTTGATTAGCGGTTTGTATGACGCTGACAGCCCGCAGGCGCAATGGATTCTGGACGATTTTCAGGACAACCGCTATCCGCAGCCACCCTACGGCTACCTTATTCCCGATTTCGAGGCGAACTGGTTCGACCGCGCGGGATTCTCCATCCAGCCCAATCTACTGGCGGGACTGATGCCGCACCTGCAGCGCGACGAGCCGGAGATTGTTATCTGGATGTTCTACAACGCCTGGTGTTCCTGCTATCGGGAAGAGATTAACGCCATGATCGAACACCCGTCGCCCGTGCTGGGCTACTCGAACGCGGCGCACTTCAAGACCAGCGACGAGGCAAACGCCATCATGTGGTTGCGGGCGATGTTCGTGTATGCCGACGAGCGTGTTTTGCATCTCGGACGTGCTATCCCGCGCGAGTGGTTCCGCAGCGGAAAACCGTTCGGCACGGAGGGCGTCTGCACGCAGTTTGGCAAGGTGAGTGTGCGGTATGAGCCTTCGGCAGGCGCCAATCGCATTACCGCCGAGGTGCAGTTGGAGCTGCGTTCCACACCGCCGAAAGTGCTTGTGCGCTTCCGGCACCCAGAGGGTCTACCACTGAAGGCGGTGCGCGTCAATGGGGAACCGACCCAGCGGCTTGAACCCGAGCGCAACGACGTGGACATCACCGGTCTGTCGGGCAGGGTGGTCGTCGAGGCGGTGTTCTAGAGAGACCAGGTACGGTTTTGGAGGGCAGACACGGCGTTTACGCGGCAGACACAGGAGTCTGCCCCTATGCCCGATTGATGTGATGCATCCAAACCACCCCGTAGGGGCAACCCCCCGTGGTCGCCCAACCCCTTGTGGTTGCCCAACCCCCTGTGGTCGCCCCTACGTCCTGTCCCGCCGTGTGTTTACACCAGTTCGTCCGGCTGGAACCACAGCGCGATCTCACTCTCGGCGGTTTCGGGCGAGTCGGAACCGTGAATGATGTTCATCTGCTTGTCGCAGGTGAAGTCGCCGCGAATCGTGCCCGGTTGCGCCTGGAGCGGGTCTAAAGCGCCCATCATCGTGCGCACCAGCGGGATGGCGTTCGGACCCTCGATAACCATTGCCACCACCGGTCCCGAGGTGATGAAATCCACCAGTTCTGTGTAAAACGGTTTCTCGCGATGCACCGCGTAGTGCTTCTCCGCCAGCTCGCGCGACGGAACCAGCATCTTCAAGCCTGCTATCCTCAACCCGCGCTGTTCGAAGCGACGGATACATTCACCCACAAGCCCCCGATGCACACCGTCGGGCTTAATCATCACAAACGTTCGCTGCATAGTGCCTCCTTCTTTCGTCACCTTGCTGAAGGAAAGTATACCTCCGGATGGAGAAAAGTTCAAAACGGATGGAGCCATGAAATACGTCTTTCTGTCAGCCTTTGCGGTACTGGTGTTGCTGTCTGTGGTGGCGTGGCGCATCCAGCCCGAGAACACCGCGCGGGGCAAAATCCCGCTGGTGTGGGTAAGCGACGATAACCCCGCCCGCCGCGAGCAGATAGCCCTGTTCAACCGACTGCACCCGCAGTACGACCTGCGCCTGGACCCCAGCAACACGGGCATGGAAAAGGTCATCGTGCAGTCGCTGGCAGGCGTCGGTCCCGACATCTTCGACTGCTACGACGGCTTCCAGCTCTCCGCGTATGTGCGTTCGGGCATTGCATGGGATGTGACCGATGAACTGAAGAAGGCGGGCATCGACGTGGAAAACGAGGTCTGGAAAGCAGTACATCCGAACATCATCCACGAAGGGCGTGTGTACGGCTTCCCCACCAACGCCGCAGTGAACGCCATCTGGTTCCACAAAGACCTTTTCGACAAGTACGGCGTGCCCTACCCGAAGGGACCATGGACGTGGGACGAGTTTGTGGAGGTCGCGAAAAAACTCACCATCCGCGACAAAAACGGCAGACCGGTGCAGTTCGGTTTCCTGATGGACTGGTGGAACTGGTATCACTTCGTACTGCAGTGGGGTGGTAGGCTCTACACCCCCGACGGTACGCGCTGTATCATCGACAGCCCACAGGCTATCGCCGCGGTGCAGTTTATGCAGGATTTGATATACAAGCACAAGGTGATGCCCAGTCCGGTAGAGGAGGCAGCGATGGCGACGCAGGGCGGCTGGGGGTCGGGTACTATCACGTGGTTTGGCGCGAAGAAGGGGGCGATGGCGCTGGGGGGCAGGTGGTGGCTGTGTACCCTGCGCAGCTACCAGGGGCTTCGGTTGGGCGCGGTCGAGTCGCCGCACGGCCCGTACCGTGTGTTTCGTGGCTACGGGCGCGCGTCGCTCATTAACCGCAACAGCCCCCGCCGTGAGCACGCACTGAAGTTCCTCCTTTATCTTGCCAGCAGGGAGTATAACGAACTGATTAACCATCAGGCGGATGCGCTCGCGCCGGTCAAGAGATATTCCTATACCGAAAAGTACCTGCACGACCCCGCTTTCCCGAAGGAAGACTTTAACGCCGTCTGGCGGGACGCCATGAACTACGCCGTTCCAGATGAAATCAGCCCCTTCGTGAACGGACAGGCGGTACAACGCATTTTGAACAAGCAGTTGGACCTTGTCAAAAGCAACCAGAAGTCGGCAGCAGATGCTCTACGCACCGCCGCGCGCCAGATTAACGAGGAAATCCAGAAGACCATCCAGCGCGACCCCGAGCTGCGCCGCCGCTACGAGGCACTGGTGAAGGGGAAACAGGCAAGGACATCTTCTCTGCTTTGATGACCTGCACGGCGTACTCCACGCATTTGCTGACATCCTCCACGCTGAGTTCGGGGTAATAGTCTTGCACGATTTCGCTAAAGGGGATACCGGCCTGTACAAGCTCGAGCACCGCGTAGACAGGGATTCTCGTGCCTTCTATGCATGGTTGTCCGAAGTGAACGGTTGGGTCTACCACGATTCGCCTTGCCATTGTTCACACCTCCGCGTCTATTATACGGCAAACGGAATGGTCGGTGCAGTTATCAGGGAAGGACAGGCCGATCCCGGCGTCGAAGACTCACGACAACTTCGGTAGGCAGTATATACAAATGCGCACCCGAGTTCGCGACGAACGTTATATCGCCTGGCTCTTTTTGCTGCCGAACTTTCTGGGATTCGCGGTGTTCACCGCGGGACCGGTGTTGTTCTCGCTTGTGGTCAGCTTCAGTAACTGGAACCTGCAACGCACCGTGCCCTTCCTGTGGATTGGCTTCGAGAACTACCTCGAGCTCATGCGCGACCAGCAGTTCTGGCTCTATTTCATCAACACGCTCTACCTGATGCTGGGGATGCCGGTAGCAATTGCGGGCTCGCTGGCGCTGGCTATCCTGCTCAGCCAGAAACTGCGAGGCATCGTGCTGTACCGCACGCTCTTTTACCTGCCCAGCATCACCAGTGGCGT
>JAPWUZ010000259.1 GCA_028275265.1 Armatimonadota bacterium
AGGCGCAGGGTCTCCGCCTCAATCAGCGATAGCCAGCGTCGCCACTTGCGCCGCTTGCTGAGTTCGTCCATCAGGCTTCAAACAGCCCTCCCAGCCCCTGTGAGACGGCTTCAGAAGTTGCCACCTCCAGAGAAGGCTCCTCACTCAGGATATCCACGCTCTGCAGTATGCCCATTTCCTGCACGGTGCTGCGATGCTGGTTGGGATTGTATTCCACCCGCAGACAGCGGTCGGCACCAGCCTGAATATCTTCGATATGCGAGATGATGATAATCTGTTCGAAACGGTCACGCAAGCGGCGCAACAACTGCAGGGTATTCTCGCGGCGGTCGGCATCCAGCGAGCCGAATACCTCGTCCAGCACCAGCAGCCCTAAGGGCTGACCGCTACGCTCGCGTATCATCTCTGCCATTGCCAGACGCAGGCTGAGATTTACGATATCCTCTTCGCCACCTGAGATAATGGGCTTGGGGCGGTCTTCGTCGTAGAGCGTGAACTCGAACTCCTCGGTAATCTTCAGCTGCGTGTAGCGCCCATCGGTCAGCAGGTTCAGGAGCTCACCCGCGCGCTCCTGCAACTCCGGCACCACCTCACCATTCAAGAGGTCGGCAAAACTGCGCAGCCAGTTGCGCACGGTCTCATCGCGGCGTACCGCGCGTTGCAGTTCGTGCAGCTCGCGCAGATGCTCCTGTAAACGCTGCCATTGCTCCTCGAGGGTCGCGACCTGCGCCTCCCGCTGCTGCACCCGTTCCTGCAGCACGCGCACCTGCGTTTCGGCATCCCGCAGCATGCTTTCACACTGGTCGAACTGGCTCATGACGTGCTGATACTCTTGCTCGTCATAAGCCAGCTCCTGTAACCTGTGGCGCGTCTGTTCCAGATGCTCCTTTGCAGATTGCAAAGCGGCCTGCACTTCGCCGTGGCGCGCCTGCAGGCTGTCCAGTCTTTTTGCAACGGCGTGCAGGCGCAGCGCCTCATCCCACGCAGGCTGCAGGTCCGCCAGCTCTTTGCGCAGCTGTTCATGGAGTGCCGCATCGTAGCCCGACGGTAGCTGCTGCATCTCGGCATCAGCGGCGTGCAACGACTTCGTCAAGTGCTCCAGCGCAGCACGTATCTGTTTCACCGTATCCTGCACCTGCGCACTTTCCCGCTGCCATCGGCTGAGGCGATCCTGCCAAACCTGCCTCTCTGCCATTGCCTGGCGCACCGCGGGTTGCAGGAGCTCGACTTGCTGACTTATCCGTTCGTGCTCCCCGGCGTCGTAAGTGGACGCCAGCTGTTCACGCTGTTGCGACAGTTCCTGTATCTGCTTACGCAGGTTTTGCACCTCCCTCACCCAGCCATCTCGCTGGCGGATTTGCTCCTGCAATCGGGCGAGCTGCTCGCGATATTGCTGAAGGTCGGCACGCGCTTCTTCCAGATTTGTCCGGCAGTGCTCAATCGCCTCGGTATCACGTTCTGCCTCTGCCTTGCGGCTCAACGCTGCCTGTAACCGCCTCTCCGCCTCCTGCAGTTCCACGTCAAAGTGCTTTACCACGCTGGAGTACTCCTCGCCCAAACGGCGGGTGCAGACAGGACACTCGCCATCGGGTCCCAGCGCCTCGACGTTGCGGCGACGTCGCTCTATCTCCCGCATCTGCTGTTGCACGCTTTTGGCTTCGGCATCTGCGCTGGCGATAGCGCCGGCACGTTGCTTCTCCAAACGCGCCAGTTCGGCTTCCAGTTCCCGCACACGCGCATCCGCTTCAAGCACCAGCGTACCCGTGCGTTGCGCTTCGGAGTCGATTCCCTCTGTGGAAGCAATCTGTTGCTCTATCTGCTTCAGTTGCCTGTCCAGAGAGGCGATTTGCGCGTCCAGCGCGGATAACTGTTTCTGTACAGCCAGTTTACGGTTATCCATCTGCTCCAGCTTGCGCTGAAGGTCTTCTGCCTGTTTCGCCTTCTGCTCCAGTTCCTGCACACGCTGCTGCTGAACGTCCAGTTCCTCCTTCTGGCTCTGCAACCGGGACAGTTCCGCCTCTGCCTCCGCAAGCTGGGTTTCTTTCTCCTTTATCTGCGCCGTCAGGTTCTCGATCTGCACCCGCAGCTCAGCACGACGCTGCTCATAGCGCTGCAGGTCATCCAGCTGGCGCAGCTGTTCACGGATCTGTTTGTATCTTTCTCCCTGCGGGCGCAGCTCCTCAATACGCGCACGGGCTGCCTGTGCTTCTGCCAGCTCACCCTGCAGACGGTTCAGCTCCTCACCGCGGGTCTGGATGGTTTGTTCCAGCAGTTTCACCTGCGTTTGCAGGCTGTCGTAAGCCGTCTTTTTTGCCCGCCACTGCTCGGCAATAGGCTTCCACTGCTCCCAGTCCGCTTTTACCCTCTCCAGTGTCTGCTCGGCCTCTCGCAACTCAGCGCGCGCAGTCTGCAGCTCCTCCCTTGCCCGTTCCAGCTGTGCCTTTGCCTCTTCGGGACTGACAGGCAGTGATTGTTTGCCCTGCAGCTCCGCACGCCCCTTCGCCAGCTCGGCGTCCATCCACTTCACACTGCGGGTAACGCGCTCCAGTCCCAGCATTCGCAGCACTTCCTCGCGCCGGCGCGCCTTGTCAAAGTTCAGGAACTCCAGCTCGCCCTGCTGTGCGAAGAACGAGGTCAGGAACTGGCGATAGGTCATACCACCAAGCAGCCGTTGCACCACGCCGTTGACCGCCGTCGTGCCATCCGCAAGCGGCACCCGCTCCGATTGCAGGCGATACAGGCGCGCCCCCTGCGCTGTGCGCTCTATTTCGTAAGTAATGCCACCCAGTGAGAAGGTCAGCACCGCCTTCGGGGTCGTGCCTCTGCCTCTCTGGGAGCCACCATCCAGCAGGCTCAGAAACAACGGGCGCACCTCTTCTACCTTGCTGCGCAATGCATCTGAACCGTACAGCGACCAGCAGATTGCCTCCAGCAGGGTGCTTTTGCCCGAACCGTTTGCCCCGATAATGGCGGTAATGCCGTCTCTAAAGGTCAGGTCCAGCTCCATGTACTGTCGGAAATTAGTGAGCTGTAAACGATGCAACTTCATGCGGATACCACCTCACCTACTGCGCCCAGAGCCTGCAGCCCACGAGAGATGACCTCCTCCGCGCTGATTTCTACGGGCAGTTCCTCCTTGTGTTCTTCGACAAACTGTCGCCAGCGTTCTTCGATGGGTTGCGCTACACCTGCTTCCGTTTCTTGTCCGCCCTCCGAAGGCGATGTGCGCGGAGCCGCGCGAAAATCCACCTGTACATGGAAAGCATCCGCCATTCCCTCCACGATGGCGCGATGCGCTCGGGCACGCTCCGAGTAAGGCAGGTTCAGGATGCGCACCCGCACCAGCGCGTTGGCGGTATCTTCCAGTCTGGCTTCTGCCAGCACTTTCTCTATCGCCTCTTCTGCCGAGGCGCACTGCAAGACGTCTACATCAGGCAGGCTGACCACCCGACGTGTTGTCACCGGCTGGTGACGGATGACAGGGGGCTTGCCCTTCTCGATTTCCACCCACACCCACCCCTTCTTGCGGTTCTCGCTCCAGATGTTAGTGGTGGTGAACTCGGTCGCGCCAGCATACGCCGCGTTGTGCGCCACTTTGCGAAAGTCGTGGTAGTCGCCGAGCGCAATATAATCCCACCGCTCGTCCAGCACGCGCGACATGGGCAGGAAGAAGGGCGTGTAATCGTAGTTGAACATCCCCTGCAGGATACCGTGTACGGCGAGTATGTTAAACCGAAACTGCAGGTCAGGCTCTGGCTGCAGGTTCTGCTCTATGAGTTGCACCGTACCGGCGGCAGGCACGCAGAATACCGCCGTCTCCAGTTCAGGCAGATGCACCCACTGCGGCATCCCGTAAACGGTCTTGATGCCCGGTATTTCCTCAAACAGCGGGAAGACCGCACTGCTTTCGCGCGTGCGAGGGGTA
>JAPWUZ010000208.1 GCA_028275265.1 Armatimonadota bacterium
TCCCATGCCGCTTGCAGCACCTTCGGGTCGCGTGCGGCGCGTGCGCTGATGACCCAGGCGCGCCCCCCGGTGAGTGCGGCACGCACACCGCCCTCCCCCGCGCTGGGCGGAGGACCCAGACCAATCTGGTCAGGACGCAAGCCTCCCTGTGTCAGCACCTGGTCAATCACCTGCGGGTTAATATGGTCCAGCATCATGGCGATTTCGCCTCGCAGGAACATCTCCACCGGGTCGCCCCCCACGCGCACGACGCCCACATACACCGGCTGCCCCCGCAGGTCGCGCCCACACTTCTTACAGCGAAAGCGGGTTTGCTCCGGTCTCACCGGTATCACCGTGCCACAGACGCGACAGATGATTCGTTCCACCGGCGTGCGGATGGGGTTCTCTTCTTTGCACTTCGGGCAGACGGCGACGGGCAGGTTGTTGGGCGTTTTACAGTCGGGGCAGCGTGTCCATTCCGTCCACCGCAGCTTCTTGTAGAAGCGCAGGGCACGTTGCCCCGGCTCGCGCCCGTAAGCCACTTTCCAACGCACCGGCTGGTTGGCAAGACTGCGTCCACATTTGCGGCACAGACATTGCTTGTCCTCCTGCTTGAACTCGTTCACTGTGCCATCGTAGGGGCAGGTGCGCTCCTGCAGCGTCATGTCGCCGCCCGCCTGATACACGAAGTTGGTGAAGATGTATCCTGCGGTATAACCGGTTCGCAACGCGGTGCCGTACTGTCCTGTCTGGAAGCGTGCGCCTTTCACCTGCTTTTCGGGGTCGGTCAGCCGTTGTGCGAACTCGAAGAACTCCTGCCAGTCCTTGGGGGGGCGCGGGGGCACGATGCCCGCCTCCTCGAACAGGTCACGACGGTACCACAGTCCCAGTATCCAGTAATCGCTGACCACTGCGTACAGCTTGCCATCGGGACCGCGCGCAGCGTCGTAGTGATGCTCGGTTAACCCCAATGAAGGGGGCTTCCACTGCGGGTTGCGCTTGCGGTACTCGCGGATGAGGTCATCTACCGGATAGAGCAAGCCCTGCCGGATGTAGTTCTGCACCTGCCGGATACTCAGGTCGAAGACGTCAGGCGCGCGGTCCGCCGCGAAAGCCATCATCTGCTGCGCTTCCGCCAGCCCTTCCGGAAGGGCAAGCCCCGTAACGCGCTCATATCGGTAGTTCGGATACTTTCGGAAAAAGGCGTCGAAGACCGCCAGCTCCGCCTTGTTTTGCACGCCCGTCGCGCTGCGTAGCGGAATGTTTGCCAGGCGAATGGTCACCATCTCCTGCTTCTGCGCCCGGCTGTCCGCAACCAGCAACACAAGCACCCAGAGGGCCGTCAGAATCTTCCACGAGAAACCGTGCGACCCCATCTGCTCAACACCACCTCAGCGGTAAAGGTGCCGATAACTGATGAGCTCGATACCGCGCTCACGGATGCGCTGAACCACTCGCTGGCTGGTAAAGGCATGGGTAACCGCTGCCCGCTCTTCCGCCACATGCTCGTAACCGATATGCCCCAACGCACGCATTTCCGGCGTATTCAGACCCGGATGGTCCACCAACAGCCATGTGCCCGGCGTCAGATGGTTCAGAATCTCCAGCAAGATGGCTTCCTTTTGTTCTGCACCGGCTTCCTGCCCCCCGAGCCCCGCAGTGAATTGCACGCCCTCGTGTTCCAGTGGTAGCCCGTACTCTCGCGACAGCCTCTCGGTTAACTCTCTGAGCTCGGGCGTCGCCACCGAAGTCACCATGTGGCTGGAGAGATGAGAAACCTGCGGAATGTCGTCCAGCGCGATTTCAATCTGCGCCCGCAGCTCGGCTTCCACCTCTTCCAGACGGTAGCCGCTTTCCAGAAAGCCCGTGCCCGGCGGGAAGTCGGGACGCTGGCTGGTCATCGACAGGAAGTGCCCGCGCCGGTCGCACAGGCTGGGGGCGTGAGTCACCGGTCCCCACTTGTAACCTTCCCACTCGCTGGTCAGCGTCAGATGCACCCCCATATCCAGCCCCGGATGCTCCTTCAGCATCTGTACCGCCTCCATGTACCATGGGGCGGGAACCATCACCTCCACGCTGCGCAGAATGCCCTCACGATAACAGCGGATGCATGCCTCGTTCGCCGCGTGGCACGAGCCCATATCATCCCCACGCACAATCAGGCGGATACGCGACACGTCGTTTGTTCCTTCCAGCACAGTTATCACCCTCGAAGAGAAACTCGGCGCGATTATTCGGTTAATCAATTCGCTCCGATCTCGACGACATCCTCCTGTATCACGCGCACGTGGCTCGCAGGAGGAAAGGCGGCATTCGGTAAAAAAGATGCGTTGACGCTTATGCTAAAACGGAATCCCGAACAAATGGACCCTTGTCTGCAGACACCTGGTAAGTTCCCTGCAGGCGTGTGCAACGTGTCTGACAGGGCGCTGGGCGTGGTATATACGCCCCGCGAGCTGGTGGAGTCTATGGTGCATCTGGCGCAGCCCCCGCGCGAACGATGTCGGGTGCTGGAGCCCGCCTGTGCCGACGCTCCCTTCCTGACCGAGTTCGCCAGCCGCTACGGAACACACCACGAACTGGTCGGTGTGGAGATCGACACGGAGCGACTGGTACTGGCAAAACAACGCCTGCCCACTGCTACCTTTGTGGAAGCGGACTTCCTGCTGTGGGAACCTTCGGAGCGTTTCGATATCGTCATCGGCAACCCGCCCTACGGCATCATCGGTGATGGGAGCCATTACCCCATCCACGTGCTGCGCGAACGCAAAGCCGCCTACCGGCAACGATGCACGACCTGGCGCGGCAAGTTCAACATTTATGGCGTGTTCATCGAGCACGCCACCCGACTGCTCGTCCCAGACGGCAGGCTGGTGTTTGTGGTTCCCGCCAGCTGGCTGGTGCTGGAGGATTTCAGGCGGCTTCGCGCCTTCCTTGCAGAACAAGGTGGGCTGCGCGTTTACTATCTGGGCAAGGCGTTCCCGAAGCGCAACGTGAGCGTGGTGGTAATGGTGCTGCAAAAAGGGGCGCAGGGGCTGGAACTGTACGACGGCATGACGCACCTCGCCCTGCGCAAGAGCCGGTATTCGGGGGAAATCACCCGTTTTGAAAACGCGGAATGGCTGGAGATGGAGCAGGAGGGCGTGCCGTTGGGGGAGGTGTTCACCATCCGCTTTGCCGCTCGCAGCCCGGAGGTGCGCCGCCACCCGCTGGTGCGCCAGCAACCCCTTGCGGGAGACGTGCCCATCCTGACAGGTAGGAACCTGCACGCGGGCTGGATCGACTACGGCACCTGCTATTCGGGTTACTGGATGCCGCTGAAGCACGCCGCGGACTTGCGCGATTTTTATGGTTTCCCGCATCTGGTGGTGGCACATACCAAAGGCACGCGCGTGGTGGCTGCGGTGGACGAGCGATGCTACCCCTGGCGCGAAGAGTTCCACCTGATACCGAAGATCGAAGGCATAGACCTCCGCGCCGTCACCGAGTATTTGAACGGTGATGCGGTGCAGCGGTATGTGCAGGCGCTATATCGCGATTTCGTGCCCCATCTGACTGCGGCGATGCTGAAAAGGACACCACTACCTGCTGCTGTTACGCCTTCAGGGCGCCGCTGGTGACGCCCTGCACGAAGGCGCGCATTCCCACTGCAAACAGCACGATGAGTGGCAGGCTGCCAATCACGTAGCCCGCCAGCGTGGGTCCATAGTCCAGATTAAACTCGCCCGCGAAGCGGGTGACGCCCACCGTGAAGGTCTGCAGGCTGCTGTCGCTGATGGTCACAAGGGGCCAGATGTAGTCGTTGTAGATGCCCAGCGTGCTCATGATGGCGATGGTCGCCAGGGTGGGCAGAGAAAGCGGCAGGGCAAGGTAACGGTAAATCTGCAAATCGCCCGCGCCGTCCAGCCGCATGGCTTCGAATAGCTCGTCGGGCAGGCTGGCGAAAAAGGTTCGGCACAGCACCACTCCCAGCACCTGTCCGCCCGCCAGATAGGGCAGGATTAACGCCCAGCGCGTATTGAGCAGCCCCATGCCCTGCACCAGCGCGTAGGTGGGTATCAACGTCAGGATACCCGGCACCACCAGCAACGCCAGAATCAGTGCAAAGACCGCATCGCGCCCGCGAAAATAGAGCCGTGCCAGCGCGTAGCCCGATAGCGAACTCAGCAGCAGAACACCCGGAACAACTACCACAACGATGATGAGCGTGTTGAGCAGATAACCTTTCAGCGCAATTGCCGCCTCGCGATAGAAATCCCAGCGTGCGGGCTGCGGCAGCCCCCAAAAGCGCGTGAAGATGTCGGCGTTGGTCTTCAGCGAGAGCAATAGCATCATCACAAACGGCAGCAGCGATAGCGCGAGCAACACCATTAGCACCGCTGCTGCCAGCATCTCTTCCAAACGCACCTTCCGCCGTCTACTCGTCATATCTGTTTCTCCAGCCTCCTGCCCCAGAGCAGATTCAGCAGGGACAGCGTGAAAATTGCCACGAATAGCGTCAAGCCGATGGCGGCGGCATAGCCCATGTGCCCGAAGCGAAACGCCTGAAAGTACATGTGGAGCGCAGGTACGTGCGTCGCCAGCCCGGGTCCCCCGCCCGTCAGAACAAGGATACTTCCGAAATCCTGCAAAACCCCGATGAGCGTGAGTATCACCAGCAGACGCACCTGCGGCAGCAGCAGCGGCAGGTCCACATACCAGACCCTCTTCAAACCGCCTACCCCGTCCACCTGACAGGAATCCCACACGTCGCCCGAGATGGCGTTCAGGCCGGCGAGATAGATGAGCAGCGCCAGTCCGCCCGCCCATGGAAAGCCGATACCGATAATCGCCCACA
>JAPWUZ010000018.1 GCA_028275265.1 Armatimonadota bacterium
AATCGTCTTCCAGCCCCGTGACTTCAGAAGAAGCACGACCGGACGATAGGGCGAGATTTCTACTTCTGCGGAAGCGCCAGCGATACGCACTGGCTCGCCCGTGCGGAAGTCCACACAGACCGGAAACAGTTGTGACAGGGCGCGCTCCCATGAAAGCCGGCAGCGCAACTTTTCGCCCGTCAGATTCACCGCCACAATGGCGGCTCCGTCCTCCGCCCGACGCAGGAAGGTGAAAACATGCGGGTGTGAACATCTCACCGAGAGATACTCGGCATCGCCCTGGGCGAAACACTTTTCCCGCCTGCGCCAGTGGAGCCATTCGGACAAATCCCGCGAGAAGCCCGTCTCCTGCTCCTGGTATATCAGGGGAACGCCCTGCATCAGACAGCATATCGCCATCAGTGCCTGCGAGATACCCACCCCGAAGTACTGCGTGGCGGGCACGGTGTCGTGGTTCTCCAGAAAGCGCACCAGTCCGTTCAGCGCGCGGCGAGGATAGCAGCGGCGTTCCCATTCCAGCCACTCCTGTGCCTGCCGTATCCACAGCGCGAGGTCAGGCTGCAGGGTGAGGTCGCGCATGACCGTGTACCAGGGATAGTCGAACAGCATGTCGGCATGACGAAATGCCAGTGGTTTGCCCGCCTCGGGCAGGGTGAAACCGTCGCGGGTTACCGCACGGAAGGCGTCGCGCACCACCTTGTTCAGCTGCAGACCGCCGTACGCCACGGAAGCGTTCGCCCGAAGCGGATTGCGCCAGTTGGCTGCCTGCCCCCAACCCATTACGTCCAGCCGTGTGCCGTCGAAGCCGTATTCCTTCGCCCACCGTGTTACTACCTCACGGATCCGCTCTTGCCACACTGGGTGCGACACATCCGCCGCCAGCACCGTACCACCCCACACTTTGATGCGGTTGCCCTGCTCATCCACGCACCAGACATCCTCCGGCAACCGCCTGACCTCCTCGCTATCGGGATGCACGCCGTACACCACCAGGTCAATTGCCACCTTCATGCCCAGCCGATGCGCTTGCCGCACGAACTCTTTCAGTTCCTGCGGCGTGCCGTTCTCGGGCGCGACGTGGTTGAACGCAGGCAGTGTGTATACCCACGGTGGCGGATAGCTCACGGGCAACAACCACAGCATGGTGACGCCCAAACCGTGCAGGTCAGGAAGCAATGCGGTGAGACGCGAGAAACGATTGCCCCTGTCTCCAGCTCCCCAGCTTTCCAGCCTGCCCCACGGGTGCAATTCATAGAGCGAGCCACCCTTCAGCCGTTCTGGCAAATCGGCGGGCGGACCATTGTCCAGCGTATCCGAGAAACGCGCCAGTGCATCGCACAGGCGTTCCTCGTCGCCGGAGATTATTTCTATTACCTGAGTGCCGACGGTAACCTCCCCGCCCTTCTGCAGTTTCAGGAGCGTCTCGAAGCCATGCCTGAGCACCACCCCGTTTTGCGCCTCCTCAACGCCCACCCGCGCCTGGTCCATTCGAAAGACATATCCTGCAACCACTGACAGTTTTCGCTGGGGAGAATGCACCAGCGCGATGCCGTACTCGCCGCGCGTCCAGCCGGTCTCCTGCAGGACACGCCCTGCCTTCAGCCTGCCGAAACGGTGGCGCACAATGGGAAACTCGCCCGGGATAAGATAGTAGTCCTCAGGGTTGTCAGACACACGCAGTACCGGCGTCCTCAGGAGAACGCCCGCTATTCGCACCGGCTCGTCGCCGTTCCAGCGCAGGAGGACATCTCTACGGATACGCGAGCCGTCAACGGCGAAGGTCTGTTGCGTCCACCAGTTACCCGCCTGTCGGGTGACCCTCGTGATGTTGCCCCTGCGTTCCACCGAAAGCAACCGCCACTCGTTCGACTGCGGAAAAGCCTGTGGTGAGGTGTTTGCCCACACCTCATCGGTTGGAGCAACTGCCAGTGGATACCCCCCTGCCGTTAGCCCGTTCCACGCACCGGTTTGCGGATTGAAGTGCAGTGTGATGTTCACGACCGTCTCCATCTGAAACGAATATCGGAGCAGGAGTACCTGCTCCGATAGGGGATTCGTTACAGATTCGGCGAAGCCTGCTTGCCATCGCGCTCTACAATGCGTCCGTGTCAATCCTCTATATCATCCTGCAACCTGACACAGTGCGAGTTCGAAGCCATGCCTGAAAAAACCACCTGTTTTTCGTGCTACCTCGCGAATGGCACGAATCTTGCACTATATAAGATTGCGCAGGAGTGCGTGAACGAAATCTGGACACCGAAAACGCACACCGGCTCGTCCGGTGAGAGATACCGTCTTTCCGTTCAGACACTCACTCCTTCATTCCTGCGTTTCGCCCCGGCAGTGTCGGGGCTCTTTTTTCGTCTGGGTGGATTTTGCCGCAGAAGTGTTGTATAATGCGGATGAAAAACCCGTACGTTATTGGGAACCTGAACCATTTTTCGGGAACATTGACAGCTTATCGAGCGTCTGAAAAAGTAGAAGTCGGCGCAGCGACGGCGGGAAAGGAGGTGTAGCATGGAGGCAGAGCGCCGGGTATCGCTGTTGTTCCCGCGAAGCTGGCAACTGGTCTCGGTCTATGTTCCGGCGAGCGCGGTAGATTACGTCAAAGAGCGTAACATGCAATACTGGTTATCCTTATACGAGCGCGACGCGGAACAGGCTCTGCAAATTGGAGAGCAGTTGGGACTGGTAATACCTCAAAAAGCAGCTTCCTGACAGGAGAACAACAGCATATGGAAGCCCCAAGCCAGTGCTTGGGGCTTCTTGTTTTTGGTCCGCTTCACCTAAGCGGTTGGGCGCTTGGAACCTCAACCGGGGCGAAACACGGGCGCCGGGTCATCGTCTTCTACAATCTTCACCATGGGCACGCCCAGGCGTTGCGCTATCATTTGTGAGACTTTGTTCAGTTCCTCCCGGTTCCAGCCAGCTGTTTGCCAGAGAATCCTGTCCCCGCTATCCAGCAGATACAACGTGGGCACCGAAACAAGGTCGTATGCCACCGTTGCCTTTAGCCCCTCGTCCAGCACCTGCGGAAATGACACGTTTCCGTATGTTCGGGCATAGGCGGCTGCTGCACTGGCATCGTTCTGCGACACGCCCCAAATCTGGAAGCCCTTGCCCGCGTATGCTTGCTGGAACTTCTCGAGGTAGGGATTGGTAAACTGGCACACCGGGCACTCCACCTTGTAGAACACCAGCATCAGCAGACCATCCCGACGTGCCTCTGCAGTGGAGTAGGGCTTGCCGTCCACTCCCTGAAAGGTGAAATCTACCGGAGCGTCTCCGGCTGTCCGTGTAGCCATCGCACATACCTCCTTCCCTGTAGGTTATTTACGCACACGCTTCTGCCACTCCGGTGGCAAGTCGATCAGTCCATAAATGCAATAAGGCGCCCCCACGCGCACCGCCCAGGCGGCGTCGCCATACGAGTAGTGCCAAAATTCATCGCGACAGTTGCTGAATCCCGCTCCCAGCATCGCTTCCACCAGAATCATGCGGTTGCGATGTGCCTCTGGCGTCAGCCCTTCTATCCATGTCGGAGCCGCCTGCCAGCCCGTAAATGGAGAGGTAACGTCCGCCGGCTTGCCGTTCGGTAACAGCAGCTGCACGTCCACCGCACCACCGGTGCAGTGTCCGGGCGGTGCTTTCTGGTCCACCGGCGCGAAGAAGCGGTTGGTCATCCGGCGCAGGGTGGCATAGCTCCATTCGGGATGCTGATCGCGCAGTTGGTTGAAGTATCGCTCGTAATGCTCACGCTGCATATCGAGGGTACGGTAGGCGGTCGTCACGCGCAACCTATAGCCCGCTGGAAGCAATTCCTGCGCGCGGTTGAGCATCTCCGCTACCGTCGCCCGCAGGAAGGGGATACATTTTCGCGCCACCCGGACCCCCGGGCAGGCTTTGCGAATGTCCACCAGCGGCTCACCGCATTCCCGCAAAGGCACTCTGTTCAACGCCGCGATAGGTTCGGGAGTACCCTTCTCGCGCCAGTTGCTCATAGTTCCACCTCATTCAAAGGATAAAAACCTTCGAACACCAGTTCAGCAGCACCGGTTAAAGTCACTGGCGAGCCGGGTCGCCATTCCACATGGAGCACACCTCCGGGCGAGTACACCTCCACCGATTCCCCTGCCAGCCCGTGCAGTTGCGCTGCCACCGCCGCCGCACAGGCTCCGGTTCCGCAGGCTAAGGTCTCCCCCGCCCCTCGCTCCCAGATGCGCACGCGCAGCCGGGACGGGCTTTCCACCACCGTCCACAACACACTGGTGCGCTGGGGAAACAAAGGGTGCTTCTCGATGAAAGGACTGTCACGCAGGAACCGCTCATCATCGGGTAGACTATCGGTGAACACCACGCTGTGCGTGGAGCCGGTGGAAAGAGACGTCACATGGATAACGCCTTCCGGCGTATCGAGAGGTAGATTCATAACAGGAGAACCTTCAGCCAGCACAGGCACTCGCTCTGGCTCGAAGTGAGGTTCTCCCAGCTCCGCCTTGACCCTGCCATCCGACAACAGCTCCACCTGCTTGTCCCCATCGATGGTCTCCACCACGAAACGGCTCCCGGCTGCCAGCCCATGCAGAACTGCCCATTTAGCCACACACCGCAAGCCGTTTCCGCACATGTCCTCGGTGCCATCGGGGTTGAACATTCGCATCCGCACGGCATGTCTCTTGCCCTGCCCAACCACCAGTAAACCATCCGCGCCGATGGCAAACCGCCTTCGGCACAGATGCCTCGCCAGATCAGGTAGGCAAAGCGAGGCAACGCTCTCCTCCGCCACCACGACGAAATCATTGCCCACACCGTGCATCTTGGAGAACGGAAGAACAACCATTTTATTCCACGAAACCCGTCCGCCTCAACAGGTCCATATCCACCCCAGCGCTCTCGCGCCGAGCCTCCAGTAATCTCTCGATATACTTCGCCAGCATGTCGAACTCCACGTTGACCTCGTCTCCCACTCGCCGGTGACCCAGCGTAGTGACCTTGCGTGTGTGCGGAATCAGCCAAACACTGAAATCGCTGGCGCCCGTATCCACGACCGTCAGGCTCACGCCGTCTATGGCTACCGAGCCCTTAGGAACCACATAGCGCATCCATTCTTTATCCACACCAATAACCATCACCACGGCATTGCCCTGTGGTACGAGCCTTTGCACCACACCGGTGGTATCCACATGCCCCTGCACAAAGTGCCCGCCCATAGCGTCGCCCACACGCAGTGCGCTTTCCAGATTCACCCTGTCTCCCGGCTTCAATGCACCCAGGTTACTGCGCCTCAGCGTCTCCTGAACCGCGTCAAACCACAGCCGCTCTCCTTCCTTGCGAACAACGGTCAGGCACACTCCGTTGATTGCCACGCTATCGCCTACCTGCACGCAGGAAGCGGTTTCGGGAGCATGTACCGTCAGGCGCGCGCCATCCGCGCTTGCCTCCACTCGCTCCACCTCGCCCAGTTCCCTCACGATGCCGGTGAACATGACTAATCGTCCTCCCAAACCGGATACGCCTGCACCATCATGTCTCGCCCGGCTCTTCTCCAGTGTACCCTATCCAGCCACAGGCATTCCTCTATACGCGCAGCACCCTCTCCCTCCACCGCTGTGGGAGCAGCCCGCCCTCCGATGATGCGCGGCGCATAGAAAAACACCACTTTATCCACCAGCCTCTTCGCGAACAGTCCGGCTATCAGCGTTCCTCCGCCCTCGCACAGCACACCGGTCACGCCGCGTTGCGCCAGCAACTGCATCAGCGCACGCAGGTCTACCTGCCCTCCTTCGTCGGGCAGGACCTCCACGTCTATTCCTCGCTCTTTCAGACGACTGATTTTCTCCGGCGAGGCAGACGCCGTGGTGGCAATCAGCGTGGGGGAATCTTCCACGCGCAACACCTGTGCCTCTTCGGGACAGCGCAGTTGGCTGTCCACAATCACGCGCAGGCGATGCAGAGCTTCCCTCATTCGGGGTAAGCGCACCGTCAGCAGTGGGTCGTCCCTTAACACTGTGCCGATTCCCACCATCACGGCGTCATGCCGGGCGCGAAGGCGATGCACCAGCCGACGGGCTGGTTCGTCGGTAATCCATTTGCTGTCGCCCGTATGGGTGGCAGTTTTTCCGTCCAGAGACATCGCCGCCTTGGCGGTCACAAAAGGCATCCCCGTTGTATGGTACTTCACGAATATCTCGTTCAGCTGGCGTGCCCGTTCTTCCAGCACTCCTACCTGCACCTCGATACCTGCCTCGCGCAGCTTTTCGAAGCCCTTGCCTGCCACCAGCGGGTTCGGGTCCTGCATGGCGGCGTACACACACCGAACCCCCGCCTCAATGAGCGCATCGGCGCACGGCGGAGTGCGTCCCCAGTGACTGCACGGCTCGAGCGTCACATACAGGGTGGCGCCCCGTGCGTTTTCGCCAGCGCGACGCAGCGCTTCTATCTCCGCATGGGGCATTCCCGCCCGCCGATGATACCCCTCGCCTACCACGCGCCCATCTTTAACCAGCACGGCTCCCACCATGGGGTTCGGAGCCGTATACCCTCGCTGTGCCAGTGACAGCGCTCGGCGCATGAATATCTCTTCAAGTGGAACTCTCATCACGCTTGCCGTCAGAAGATGACTCAGAAGGTGAGGAAGGAGCCTCTATCAGTTCGTCAATCATCCGTCGGCGTTCAGTCAGATAGTGCTGTAACGTCTCACGTACATCCATCAAAGCCACCAGTACCAGCGCGGTAACCAGCACAAGCACTCCTACGAAAAACTGCAGAAGACGCAACAGGCGCGCGCCACTGCCGGCCTCACCCGCCGACAGCAAGATAGCCTCTTTGAACTGCAGCACGAGAGCCAGCGACAGCAACAGCACACAGCCGATCAGCCTTAGGATGAAACGTCGGCGCGAGCTGAGACCTCTTCGCACTGCCAGCGCTTCGCGACCGAGAAACACCATGGAGACAATCAACACGGCTACAGTCAGCCACACACCGCCTCACACCCTTTCCTCCGCCTCCCAGACGGCTCTGCGCAGCTCCTCGACGCCTGCGCGCACCCCTTCCGGGTGCCCGAACACCGACGACCCCGCCACCAACACCCGTGCACCTGCTCGCACCACCATCGGCGTGGTTATCCCGTTGATGCCGCCGTCCACCTCCAGCCACGCTTCACTGCCTGCCTCGTCCAGCATGGCGCGGGCATGTGCGATCTTGCGCAGCATTTCGGGGATAAACCGCTGACCGCCGAAACCCGGGTTGACCGTCATAATCAGCAACAGGTCGATATCGGGAACGACGTATTCGATGGCGCTCAGCGGAGTAGCAGGATTGAGGGAAACGCCTGCCCGCACCCCGCACTCCCGTATCTGCGCCAGCACACGCTGTAGATGTACGCACGCCTCGGCGTGGACGGTGATGATGTCTGCTCCCGCTTGCGCAAACTCTTCGATGTAACGCTCCGGCTGAACAATCATCAGATGCACATCGAAAAGGGCATCCGAGTGATGGCGCAGTGCCCGCACCGTCTGCGCCCCAAAAGTGATGTTCGGCACAAAAACACCATCCATCACGTCAAAGTGCAACAGCTCGGCGCCCGCTTCACGCGCGGCGCGCGCCGCCCCGGCGAAGTTCGCAAAGTCCGCAGAAAGCAGGGAAGGAGCTATCAACACACGAGGCGCACTGCTCATGGGCGTATCTCCTCGTGTACCAGCTGGTTGTTGAAATAGATGCGGAACACGATGTTACGCCCGCGTACCCGAACAGGAACGATGAGCTGCTCACCCCCATAGTGCGGTTCATCCAGAATGGTGTATACCCCGAGGGCATCCTGTACCTCCAGGCGCACCTGCACCACCTCATTGGGCGCACCTTTCACAGGGATAACCAGCTCGAAGCCCCGTTCCGCCCCCTCTTCAGTTACGGTGGGCTGGGGCGGGCCTTTGCTGATCACAAGGTCCACCGGTGCCTCCCTGTTCACCTTCTGCCGAGGAGCAGGCGACTGCGAAAGCACCGTGCCCGCAGGGGCTGTGGGGTGCGTCTTCTCCTCGACCTTTCCCACCTGCAACCCAGCCTCCACCAGCCTCTGGCGCGCATCCGCCTCGCTCAAACCCTGTACATTCGGAACTTCCACCCTGCGAGAGCCTTTGCTGACCCACACCTGCACCGGCGACCCTACCTTAACGGTCGTCCCCGGTTCAGGTTGCACCAGATACACCGTCCCTGCGGGGAACTGTTCATTGTAATCCTCCTGACGTACGACCAGATTCAGCCCAGCATCCTGCGCCAGGCGTCGCGCTTCCACCAGGGGTTTACCCTGCAGGTCGGGAATAGACACTTCTTTTACCGGACGGGTTATCCAGAATAACACCGCGACGAATGCAATTACAATCAGGGAGGCAAGCACCGTCAGCGCGCGGAAAGCGTTCTTGATGAAGCGCATCTCGGTGTCTTCCCCCTCCGCCGGGCGTGTTGAACGGGTGGCGGAAACAGGCTCCATACTCTCCGGCACGCGCTCCAGCGGCGACCACGACAACGGCTTGCCGAAACGCAAAGCATCATGCACTGCCCGCAGGTCGTGAAGCATCGAGCTCATATCGGAATACCGCTGCTCCGGCAGCTTCTGCATCGCCTTCAGTACGATACCCTCTACCGCTCTGGGGACGCCCGGATTCACTGCACGCGGGCTGGGCGGAGGGTCCTTGGCGTGGCGCAACGCGACTGCCACCGGAGTATCGGCGGGAAACGGCACGCCTCCGGTCAGCATTTCGAACAGAATGACACCGAGTGCGTACACGTCCGCTGAGGGCGTCACATGCCAGCCTTCTGAGACCTCTGGCGGCAGGTATGGCGCCGCGCGGGTCAGCCACGCCGTTTGCGCCATTGGCGAAGCCTGAAACGCAGGCAACAACCCGAAATCGGTAATCTTAATCAACCCTTCCTGCGACACAATGATATTGTGCGGGCGCAGGTCTCCGTGTGCTATCCCTGCACGATGTGCCCCTTCCAGTCCCTCCGCTACCGCCAGGGCGATGTCTACGGCAACCGATAGCGTGAAAGGCGCCACCCGGCGGATACGCTCCTTCAGGTTGATGCCTCTTACGAACTCGGTGACCAGCACCAGCTGCCCTTCATGCTCAGCGACCTGCAGGATGCGAGCGATACGCGGGTGATTGAGGGATGAAGTGACGGAAAAGCACTGTTTCAGCGCGTTCATCAGTGCCGTATCATCGGCAAAGGCAGGCAACAGCAACTTGACGGTAACCAGCGCATTCGTTTCGTGGTCTCTGGCGCGATAGGCGGCGAAGAGGCTACCTTCCCCCAGTTTCTCCAGCAGCTCATATCGCCCAGCCAATACGCGACTAATCACGCCCTTTTGCCCCCTTAACCACACCTTCAGAAGAGATGAAACGACGTGCCAGCCACACCACCCCGGCTATCAAACACAGCGCGTATATCTTCTCCAAAACCGAAACGCTGACCTCTGGTAAGCCATAAGGAAGTCCGAGAAAGACCACCACCACTGCTACCACCCACAAGGCTCCCACAATGTCCTGCAGCATCTGCCAGCGGCCAGTGTTCATGACGCTGCCTCCGGATTGAACTTTTGGCGGTGCACGCTCAGCGCGTGAAGCACCTCTTTCTCTTTCACCGCAACCGGCAAACGTGCCTGCCCGATACGCTCAATCAACACGAAACGCACCTGCCCATCCCGTGCTTTCTTATCACGAGCCATGACGCCCAACAGAGATTCAAACTCCACGCCGTGGGGAAGTGCCACCGGCAAGCCCAGAGCACGCAATGCATCCGCTATCTCTTCCGCCGTACCAACCGGCGTGATACCCAGCGATTCACCGAGCAGAGCGGCAGAAACCATGCCGATAGACACCGCCTCGCCATGCAGGAGGCGACCGTAGCCCACCACCGATTCAAGCGCATGCGCGACCGTATGCCCGAAGTTCAGGATGGCTCGAACGCCCTGTTCAGTCTCATCCTCCGAGACAATGTTCGCTTTAATCTCGCAACAGCGATAGATAATATCGGCAAGGCGTGGGCTGTGCCCCTGCCGCAGATGGACCGACTCATCCTTTACGAGCTGCCATAACGCTTCGTCTGCGATTATACCATACTTCAGAACCTCTGCTAAGCCCGCCCGAAAATGACGGTGGGGTAGCGTCTTCAGGGTGTCTGTGTCTATCAATACCAGAGAAGGCTGGTGAAATGCCCCTACCAGGTTTTTGCCTTCAGGAAGGTTCACTCCCGTCTTGCCCCCCACGCTGGAGTCGACCTGTGCCAGCAGCGTGGTGGGGACCTGAACGGTACGCACACCGCGCAGATAGCAGGCTGACACAAAACCCGCCAGGTCGCCGACAACTCCTCCTCCCAGCGCGACTACAATACAACGCCTGTCCAGAGCCCTCTGAGCCATTTGCCGAAGCAAGCGACCGGCGACCTCCCATCGCTTTGTGCGCTCACCGGGGGGAACCGTCAGCAGGCAGGTGGGAACTCCTTGCCGTTCCAGAGAGGCTTTCAGAGGTTCACCATACCACTGTGCGAGATGAGGATGGGTAATGAGAACCAGCTGCGAAGGTTGCAGAGCGCACAATTGCGCAGGCGCACTTTGCAGCACTCCGGAACCGACGATGATAGGGTAGCTGCGTTCGCCCAGCCGAACGTGAAGCGTCAAGTAGGGTTTGTCGGTTTCCATCCTCGAACCAGCTCCTCGATGCGTTCCACCGCCTCTTCCGGCGAAAGCGTAGAGGTATCCACACGGATGTCGGCACAGGCGTAGGCGGTTTCGCGCTCGGACATCAACCGGCGTATCTCCGCCAGCGGGTCGGGAGCAGAAGCCAGTTTCGGGCGTGTGTAGATTGGTTGAACGCGCTGCAGAATCACTTCCGGCTGTGCCGTTAACAACACGATGACGGCGTGTCGGCGCAGAGAGCGCACGTTTTCCGTGCGCGTGGGCACTCCCCCGCCGGTAGCAATCACCAGGCGATGCAGATTCTCCAAACTGCGCAGCACTTCCGTCTCCTGCTGGCGGAAATATTCCTCTCCGAAGCGTTGGAAAATCTGTGCCACACTGCATCCCACTTTCTGCTCCACCAGTGCGTCGGTGTCCACAAACCGCCATCCCCACCGCTGCGCCAGCATCTGCCCCAGCAGGGTCTTGCCGGTGCCCATGAAACCAATAAGTGCGACGTTTGGAAGTGACCGGTGCCGCATCAGCGTACGAGAAGCGCGGGGGTGTTGACCCCCGCGCCGATCCGTAACGAGCAATGGTCGGAACCTTAGGGCGTTACGCCTATCGTCGGTGCGCCAGTATCCTCGAGGATACGAGGCGTCAGGAAGATGAGCAGCTCTGTATCGTCCTGCGACAGGTTGGTGGAGCGGAAAAGATGCCCAATCCACGGCAGGTCGCCGAGGATGGGGAACTTCGCCACCGAGTTATCCTCGCTACGCCGGATGAATCCGCCCAGCACCACAGTCTGACCACTCGGCACGCGCCGCGTGGTGAAAATGGACTGGCTGTTGACGATTGGGAACGAGCTACCATCTGGCGACCGCACCGAGCCGGTAATATCCGAGAGCTGCAACGGGATGAAGAGGGTAATGGTGCCGTCGCCGTTGATTCGCGGCGTTACCGTCATACCCGATACCACCGACACGTAGTTCACCTGGCTACCCTGAATCACCTGTCCCTGACCCGGCGTAGTGAAGGTGGTTGTCACGAAAGGCACCTCTGTTTGTACGAAGATGGAACCGGGCGTGTTGTTCAGGGTCGTGACCAGTGGTGCCTGTATCACGCGACCGCGCGCATTGGACATGGCGGTGCGCAGTTCCGTAACCAGGTTACCGGTGCTGTAGCGGATGAAGACGTTGCCGCCCGTGGCAAAGGTGCCCGGCACGTTTCCTGCTTGCGTGTTCAGCTGCTGCACCAGCCAGTCGATCCCGAACTGCTTCACTTCGCTGACCTTCACGGTTACGAACTCCGCCTTGATTTCCACCTGCTTGGGTGCCACGTCCAGCAAGCGGATGAAGCGGCGGATGTTCTCGATGTCCTCATCCGTGCCTACTACGATCAGGGAGTTATCCACGTCCACTGCAATGATGCGAGCCTGGTCGCTCAGCTGCACCAGCTGCCCGCCAGCGGCGCCACCAAAGCCACCGGCACCGGCGCCGGGTTGACCCAACCCGCCGACACCGCCAAAGCCGCCAGCACCGGGCTGACCGAAGCCTCCCAGACCGCCCCGGAAGCCACCGACCTGCCCGCCCATGCCGTAGCCCATACCGCCGCCAAAGGCGCCGCGCTGGTCAAAGCCCGTATTGGGGCTGGAGGTGTGCCCGGCTGTATTTCCATCGCTGGCATTTGCCGGGGCTGTCGGCACCGGTTGGGGAGTGGGCAAAATCGGCTGAGGCTGTATCAACGGGCGCACGCCCGGGCGCGTTGCATCCATCAGATGTTGCAGCAGAGCCCCGCTGTTTTGAGCTGCCCAGTCCATGCCGACAATCGTCGGGTCTGTGCGCAGCTGTCTCAGGAACTCACTGGGATTGATGTACTGCAGTTTCATCTTTTCCGTGCGCACTCGCACCGGCGCAGGTGCAGGCGCAGGTTCCTGCGGTTGTGCTGTCACAGCGGGCTCGGTGTCGTTGCCCTGCGGACCAACGATAAACACTCCATCTTCCGTACGACGCACCCGTGCGCCTGCCGAGCGTGCCAGGTAATCCAGTGCCTTATCCAGTGGCATGTCTACCAGGTTCACATGGACACGCGGATAGGGCTTATCGCTCGGTTCCAGCACGATGCTGGCACCGCTGCGCTGCATCAGCATGTTTACCGCATCACGAAACTCCGCGTCAACCAGTGTAAGGCTCACCAGCGGCATATTTCCCTGCGCACGCGGGGCACCCGACGCCGGAAGCGAACCCCACACGCCCCACACTGCACATGCCGCGACCAAAGGCAATGCGACGTTCCGCCATTTACGGAGTGTCATGAACCTCTGTCCTCCTTTTACTCGTTACAGATCGTTTAGTCGTAAAGCCAGTCCGGCGTGGAGCCGAAACAGACGCCTAGAAACCGCCGCGTCCGCCCCAGCCACCACCGCCCCAACCGCCACCGCGGTTGAAGCCACCGCCGCCCCAGCCACCGCCGAAGCCGCCGCGGTTGAAGCCACCGCCGCCCCAGCCACCGCCGAAGCCGCCGCGGTTGAAACCGCCGCCGCCCCAGCCACCGCCGAAGCCGCCGAAGCCGCCGCCGCCCCAGCCGCCACCGAAGCCGCCGAAGCCGCCGAGGCCGCCACCATAACCGCCGCCGAAGCCGCCATAGCCGCCACCGAAGCCACCGCCGAAGCCACCATAGCCACCGCCGTAGCCACCACTGCTATACGTCCAGCCCGTCTGGTTCAGCGAAACGGCGCCGCCGCCCAGTATCTGGGCAACTGCCAGCGAGTCCAGATGCTGCAGAGTGATTTTCTCGGTGCGCACCTGAGGCTGTGCGGGTTCCTCCACTTGCTGCTCAGGCAGACTACTTTCGTAAGTCTCCACCTTGGGCGAGATGATGTATACGCCACCATCCACACGGTAGGTCAGCGGCGGGTTGGCAGCGCGAAGCACGGTACGCAAGGCGGTCTCGAAAGTGACATCCTTCAGCGATACCGTGACATAGCCCTGCACCACCGACTCGTCCAGCGTGTAGTTATAGCCTGTGGCGCGGAACAGCAGTTTGAGAGCATCCGCAATACTGGCGCTTTCCAGGTTTAGCGTCACTTTTGGTCCGCCGCCCGAAGCCGGTTCCTGTGCCACTGCAGACACAGTAACGCCGACGAGCACCAAAAAGCACGCTGCGATTCGCAAAGCTCGATGCATGAAGATAAACCTCCTCAAATTGTTTCGCTTACTATCCCGGAACTCCTTCTCCCCTTTTCACTTTCCGAAAAAAGTGGACGGCAGAAGGTTTGACTTTGGTTAGTATTCTTCCAAAAGTCCTGCACCACCAGGGGCACCACCCCCTGGCACACCCGGTACGCCACCCGGCACACCGGGAACACCACCAGGCACGCCACCGACTCCGGGGAAGGTACGTTGCACCGGTGTAATCGGAGCACCCAGTTTGACCGCTATCTCCTGGGGCTTCTTTCCCAGCGTAGAGAGCACGACCTGACCCGGTTCGATCCGGGCTACCCGCAAACCGTCGATCGTATCGCCCGGCTTCACCACACGAGGCAGGTCACCCTGCGTCTCAATAATCGCTGCCACGCTTTGTCCCCACATGATGCCAGCCACTCGACGATAGGGCTGGGGTGGTAGCACGTCTTCCTCTTCTTCACTGCGCGGTTTAGCCGTGGGGACCGGCTGCAGACGTACCGGCGGAACCACCGACAGTATCGGAGGCTTGCTCACGTCTGCTTCCCAGGGCAGAGGCTTGAACGGGTCCACACGGTACTTCGAGGGTGGCTTTCCTTCCTTGGGTGCTTCTGCAACCTGCTGGGGAGCACCTCTTCCGTAGCCCGCTCCACCAGCCATTGGTCCGCCCATCGGCCCCATTGGACCCATCGGTCCCATCGGCCCTGTTGGACCGGCAGTAGGAGATCCTCCACCTGCCGCCGGCTGGTCTTCTGGGAGTCCCCCACCTGGGGCACCACCCGTTGGTGCGGTTGCACCCGAGGAAGGCGCGGTAGCCTGTTGCCCGCCGCCTCCCATAAGCATGACGAGCGCGACTACCACAATCAGCACCACTGCCACCGCACCACCGATAACTATCGGTTTGTTTTTGGGGTCATTGAGCCACTGTTGCATCGTCCCTCAAGCCTCCTTTAGTACTCTTCCGCTCCGGGGGCTCCCGCTCCACCACCCAGAGCCGGTCCCGTCACACCAGCACCGCCACCCATAGGCGGCCGCGACATGCCTGCCGGCGGTCCGGGCATCGTCGGTGCTCCCATAGTAGGTGCACCCATCATCGGAGCTCCCATCCTTGGCGCGCCCATCATCGGACCGCCCATCATCGGTCCGGGCATACCAGGGGCGGTCATCCCGCGTCCGAAGCCCATACCACCGATTCCAGCCATACCACCCATCCCGGGCGCGCCGCCCGCAGACGGCAGAGTAGCCCCGGGCTGGTCGTTCTTTGCGCGGGGCAAAATGAACAGCGTGGCTGTATACTGCCCAATCAGCTGAGGGCTGACACCGCTCAGTTGCAAACCATCCACCAGCACCAGACGAGGGGCGTTGTTCCACCTCTCCACATGGCGCAGGATGCTTTCGAAGTCTCCCTGCACCTGAAACGTTCCCAGGGGAACAATCCATATCGGCCAGGGAAGCTGGTTCGGGTCCGTGGTCGGGATGCCGATGGCGAAACCTCCCAGGAAAATAACGTCCTGCGACTTGGACACGAAATCCTGAAGAAGCTTCGCGGTTCTTTCCGGTTCCTTCCAGTAAGCCAGCGCGGCTTTCAGGCGGTCGGTCATGTCGATATCCGGCATTTTTGAACGCTCATAGCGTGCCCACTTCAGCCTTGCCTCTTCCACCTCTTTCTTGGCATCCTCCAGCTGCTTCTTTGCCGCAGGCAGTTGTGCCGCCCGCTGGCTGGCAGCCTCTATCTGTGTTTCCAGATTTTTGATTTCAGCCTGCGTGGGGCGTATCAGCACGAAGAAGATGCCCGACGCGATGACTACCGCCACCACGATACCGATTACCACCACGTTTTGCAAAGTGAGCTTCGACAGCATCCCCTGCCCCTCCTTAGTCAATGCTCATGCCGCGCCCGGCTGCGCGTCCACCCATGCCACCGCGACCTGCGCCAGGCGGGGCACCCATCGGGCCCGCCATTCCTGGAGCGCCCATTGTCGGTGGGCCCATCATCGGTGGTCTGGAGCCTCCCATGGGTCCCATCGTCGGTGGTCCCATCATCGGTCCAGTCATGCCGGGTGCGCCCATCATCGGAGCGCCGGGCAATCCCATGCCAGCTCCTATGCCACCTGCACCGGCCATACCTGTCATACCGGCGCCGCCCAAAGAGGAAACCAGCTGCTGCACCAGTTGCTGAACCTGATTCACCAGCGGCTCACGCAGGGTTGCCACCACAGTAAACACGATACCCTGCTGGGCTTGCTGCCCCAAGCGGCTACCTGCAGCCCCGGCCGCCCCTCCCGGCACTCCGGGCAATCCGGCTGGAGCACCGTACATGCCCGTGTAAGGGGACGTGGGTGCACCATAGCCTCCACCGAAGGGAGGAGTTCCCATGCCGCCGAAACCGCCCGGACGGGCAGCAGTGCCAGTGGTGGTGCCGCCTGCAGCACTCCACGAGATACTCACGCCGGTAAACAGCGGGCACTGCAGCATCACCTGCAGGTAGCGAGCCATTTCGTCCAGGTCGCGGGTAACCGCCTGTGCCTGCAGGGTTATTCCCTGTGCAACGCCCAAACTGCCGTATCGCACGCTGTCGATAGTCCATCGGCGCACTTCACGATACAGCTTGGGGTACTGCTTGTTGGCGCGGAATATCTCGTCTGCCAGCTGCGCGCGGGTGAGAAGCGGAGCGACCAACGCTTTGGTGTTTTGTGCTTCTTGTTCAGTTTGCTCCACCTGCCTGACGATAGCCTCTTGCTGCTGTAGTTCTTCTGATTTTTGCGACTTGAGGTTGACAAGGCTCAGCTGCCAGGCAATTAGCCCCCCCGCCAAGGCGAGCCATACCACCACGAACACCGCAAACCACGCTCGCTTTTTGCGCGGCTCGTAGATGTTGGGCGGTAACAGGTTCAATTTCAACATGGTTCGCTCCCTCCGGATGCCTAGTCAATCATATCCCGGATTGCCAAGCCAATGGCGACCGGCAGTAGCGGCGCCACCTCCTGCAGATAGGGCATGGTGTAGCGGCGCACCAGCGCCTCCTGATGGGTCAACGGGTCTGCAACGCTGACCGGTATACCCAGCTCCTGTGCTAAGAACTTGTCCAGGTTCTTCATCCGGGCGGTGCCGCCGCACAACACGATTTCATCAATGCGCGCGCCCTGCACCCGTCCACGGTAGAACTCCAGCGAACGGCGCACCTCGGCAAGAAAGTCCCCCAGAACAGGAGCAATCGCGTCGAACACTTCGATACGCAGGGGGTCTGTTTCCTCCGGCTCTACGGGAGCGGGCGTTGCAGGCTCTGCAGGTTGCTCCTCTGCCGGTTCCTGTGGCGCTGGCTGTTCCTCTTCCACATCGAAACTCGGTTCCCCATAGCCAGCCGAAAAATCCACAATACCAGCCGAAGGCGGCTGCGAGAAGTCAATCATGCCCGTAGGCGCGCCAAAATCGGCTCCGTAAGTCGGAGCTGCCCCGGATGGACCCAGCCGCTCTAACAGTACCGCCGCATATTCCCGCTTCAGTTTCTCTGCGTGGGCAAAACGCTCCCGCGGGTCGGTACCCTCCACACGATACGCCAGAGAATCCACGATTGCCTGAGTGAAGTGGTTACCCGCGATAGGAATGGTGCGCGGCAGACGCAATACCTTGCCCGCAAATACCCCCATATCGGTGGCGGTTGCCCCCACATTCAGAAGCACTACCGTTTTGTCCTGATACTTCTCGGGCTGCAAACCGATAATGGTGCGAGCGGTGGCCAGCACCTGAACATCGATGGCTACAGGGTCAAGTTGAGCGGCAAACAGCGCCTTTACGACAGCATCCACCACGTCCTGCTGCGCAGCGGCAAGCAGTACCTCCATGTTGGGGTCGTTGGGGTCGGCATCGGGGCGTTCTATCACTGCGTAATCCGTCACCACGTCGCCCTGCGCGGCAAAGGGAATGTGCCTCTCCACTTCCCACGCCATCGACTTGTCCAGCTCAGCGGGGGTCATCTTGGGCATTTCAATGACGCGCACGACCAGCCCGCTTTGCCCCGGCACCGAGGTGACCACCTGCTTGGTGGAAATGCCTGCCTGGGTAAGCAATTGCCGAATGGCTTGACCAAGAGCCTGCGGGTCCTGGATATAGCCGCTTTCGTCAATCACCCCTTCTGGTGTCGGAGCTACGCCCACCGCGTTAATCTGCACGCCTTCTTTAGTAGGGCGCACCTCTGCCACCTTTATCAGGGTGGTGCCTACATCCAAACCCACGATGGGTCCTGTCACTTTTCGGGCACGTGCCATTCCTTAATCTCCTCCTCCCCTGCGCACCCTATTGTAGCAGGTCGCCAGGGGGCTGTCAACAATTTCCCTCCCAGTATAAATGCAACGGAGCGTCCGTTTATTCCTTTTTGCCACGCACCAATTTTCCTCCTGCCTGCGCGTTCTTTAGACGCTCACACTATTCTTTTCGTTACTGGATGAACCGCCGAACATCCTGCTTTTTATTCGGCAAATCTGCATATTACATATTATTCTTACGCTTCTGGATGT
>JAPWUZ010000209.1 GCA_028275265.1 Armatimonadota bacterium
GGGCTACAGTGATGCGGCTGGCGGAATACGTGTATATGTTTCTGCAGAACGAAGAGGTGCGCAAGCGGGTGGTGCATGTGCATCTGCTGGAGGCGACCGCCGGGCGCACCGGCACGATTAGCCGCCCCCTGCCCCAACCCCTGGAGCAAGCGCTGCGTCGGCAGGGTGTTGGGGTGCTGTACAGCCATCAGGCGCAGGCGCTGGAGGCGGCACGGCGCGGCGAAAACGTGGTGGTGGTCAGCGGTACCGCCTCCGGCAAAACGCTGTGCTACAACCTGCCCGTGCTGGAAAGCATTCTGACCAATCCATATACCACCGCCTTCTACCTGTTTCCCACGAAGGCACTCGCCCGCGACCAGCAAGAAAAACTGAACGACCTCGGGTTGTTCCCGCAGGTGCGCTTCGGCGTGTACGATGGCGATACCCCACAGCAGGAGCGCGCCTCCATTCGGCGCGGCTCGCACATTATCCTGACCAACCCCGACATGCTTCACGTGGGCATCCTGCCCAATCACTCTTCATGGGCCAGCTTCCTGCGCAAGCTGCGCTATGTAGTGGTGGATGAAATGCACGCCTACCGCGGCGTGTTTGGCTCGCATGTCGCTCTGATTCTGCGCCGATTGCGCCGACTGGCGGAGTTCTACGGGGCACGCCCGCAATTCATCCTGACCTCGGCAACGGTAGGCAACCCGCTGGAGACCGCGCAGACGCTCACGGGGTTGCCCTGCACACTCATCCAGGAGGATGGCGCGCCTCGCCCACAACGCTACTTCGTGCTGTGGAATCCGCCCGTCATTGGGCAAAACTTCGAGCGGCTCAGCACCAATGTGGAATCCGCAGCGATAATGACCGCGCTGGCGGAGGCGGGCTGGAGCACGCTGGTCTTCGCGAAAGCGAGGGTAACCACCGAACTGATTTTGCGCTACGCCTACGAGCTGGCGGAGCGACGCGACCCGCAGCTGAAAGCGCGACTGATGTCTTATCGCGCGGGCTATACGCCCGAACAGCGCCGCGATATCGAGCGGCGGCTGTTCAGCGGCGACCTGCTGGGGGTGGTCAGCACCAACGCGCTGGAGCTGGGGGTGGATATCGGTGGGCTGGACGTGGTGGTGATGGCGGGCTATCCGGGAAGCATCACGAGTCTGTGGCAACAGGCAGGCAGAGCCGGGCGGCGCGACCGCGAGGCGTTAGTTATTCTGGTGGCGCAGGATGACCCGCTGGACCAGTATCTCATGCGCCATCCGGAGTATCTCTTCGGGCAACCGGTGGAAAAAGTGCGCCTGAACCCCACAAACCATCCGATTCTGCGCAACCACCTGTGCTGCGCAGCGCACGAGAAGCCGTTGGAGCCGGAGGACTATACGCTTTTCGGGGACGCCGAAACGTGCATGAGCGCGATCGCAGAGCTGATGGACGCGGGCAAACTGGGTGCGCGGGAAGGGCGATGGTACTACTTTGGCGGAGGCTACCCGGCGGCGGAGGTCTCGATACGCACCGCCTCGGGGGAGGCGGTGGTCATACGCGACGGGGAGAGCGGCGCGGAGCTGGGCAGGGTGGAGATGGAACGTGCTTATCGGACGGTGCACCCTGGTGCCATCTACCTGCATCAGGGCGAGAGTTACTTCATCGAAAGCCTGGACGACGTGCAACGTGTGGCGGAAGCTGTGCCCGTGGAGGTGGACTATTACACCGAGCCGATGCTGTACGTGGATCTCCAGCTTCTGCGCACTCGTGTCACCCGCAAGATGGGGGCGGTGGAGGTTGGCTTCGGCGATGTGAGGGTGACCGAGCAGGTGGTGGGCTATCGGCGCAAGCACCTGCGCAGCGGGAAGGTCATCGATGTGCAGCAGATGCTGATGCCGGAGCAGTCTTATGATACCGAAGGCACCTGGCTGGCGTTTGACCTGTTGCAGATTGCCCGTTCCACCGACTGGACAACGCGACCACGCGAGCCGAAGGAGATCGATGCTCTCGCCCAGCTGCTTCGTCACACCGACCGAACCATCCTGTCCACCTCCGCCGACTGGATGATGGCTCTGCATGGGGTGGAGCACGCCCTACAGGCGGTAGTGCCTCTGACCTGTGGTTGCGAACGCATGGACGTCGGTAGCCATTTCAGCTGGCTCTACCCTTCGCTGCGCCAAAGCGCAATATTCGTGTATGATACCAGTCCGGGCGGCACGGGCATCAGCAAGGGAGCGTATGAGGAACTGGAGACGCTGGTGCAGATGGCATGTGCGCTGGTGCGCGAATGTGGTTGTGTGGAAGGATGTCCCAGCTGTCTGCATTCTCCGCAATGCCCGGTGCGCAACGACGGACTGGACAAACGATGGACTCTGCGCCTGCTGGGGTGGTTGGAGGGACAGGTGACGCTGCCTGCGTAACTCTGGCATCTTCGTGATTGGTAGGGTATCATACTATACGCTTGAACTTCCTAGAGAGCGTCGATGTTTTACCGATAGTACTGTCGGGAAATCAGATTTTGCATGAAACAGGTGGAACCATGAGTGAGGTCAGGCGTAACAATCATCACCAGCAGCTGTTGCACCGGTATGCGGGCAATCCGATACTGACCGCCGCCGACTGGCCGTACGCGATTAACACCGTCTTCAACGCGGGCGCAACCAAGCTACCCGATGGCACCACGCTGTTGCTGTGCCGGGTAGAGGACAGACGGGGTATCTCCCATTTTTGCGCGGCGCGCTCCCGCAATGGGGTGGATTGCTGGGAGATCGACCCTTGCCCCACGTTGCTTCCCGACCCGGACAACCACCCGGAAGAGATTTGGGGCATCGAGGACCCGCGCATCGTCTATGTGCCCGAACTGGGTAAATATGCGGTGACCTATACGTCTTACTCGCGGGGCGGACCTGGCGTCTCTCTCGCGCTGACGGAGGACTTCCGGCACTTCGAACGATTCGGGGTGATTATGCCCCCCGAGGACAAAGATGCCGCCCTGCTGCCCCGACGCATCGGCGGGCACTGGGCGCTGATTCACCGCCCTGTCACCCTGCAGGGAGCGCACATTTGGATTTCCTACTCGCCTGACCTGCGCCACTGGGGCAGCCACAAGCTAATCCTGCAAGCTCGGCGCGGCGCGTGGTGGGATGCCAACAAGATAGGGCTTTCCCCACCCGTTATCGAGACGTCGGAAGGCTGGCTGATGCTGTATCACGGCGTGCGTCAAACCGCCAGCGGCAGCCTGTACCGGCTGGGGCTTGCGCTGTTCGACCTGAACACCCCCGAAAAGTGCCTGCTGCGCAGCGACGAGTGGATGTTCGGTCCCGAAGAGCCATACGAGCGTGAGGGCGATGTTGCCAATGTGGTCTTCCCCTGCGGGTACACTATCGAAGAGGACGGAGATACCATCAACCTGTATTATGGCGGCGCGGATACCTGTATCGCGCTGGCAACAGGAAGCATCCGCGAGATGCTGGAGTGGCTGAAAGAGCATGGACACCCCGGCGATCACGGGATATAAGGAGGAAGGTTCCCTTTGCCCATGAAGTACGTGCTGCTGGTACCGGACGGGTTCGCCGATGACCCCTTGCCGGAGTGGAACGGCAAAACGCCCAAAATGCGTGCCCGCACGCCACATCTGGACGCGCTGGCAAAGCGTGCATTGATTGGAGCGGTGTGGACAGTGCCTCCGGACATGTACCCCGGAAGCGATGTCGCCAACATGGCTATTCTGGGCTATGACCCGCGCCGCTACTACACGGGTAGGGGACCACTGGAAGCACTCGCGATGGGTATTTCACTGGAAGAAGACGATGTGGCCTTCCGTTGTTCACTCATCAGCACGGATGGGGAGCGCATCTTAGACCACAGTGCGGGCAACATCAGCAACGAGGAGGCACATCCGCTCATCCGTCTCGTGGACGAGAAGCTGGGCACACGCTACTGGCGGTTCTTCCCCGGCGTGGGCTACCGCCATGTGATGGTGTGGCACGAGGGACCCACGGAGATACGTTGCACGCCGCCCCATGACATTGTGGGTGAACCCTGGCAGAAGCATCTACCGCAAGGGGAAGGCGAGCAAAAACTGCGCCGACTGATCGAGGACTCGCTCAATCTGCTCGATGACCATCCGATCAACCGCCGACGCCGTGACGAGGGCAAAATGCCTGCCAACATGATATGGACGTGGGGACAGGGGCTTGCTCCCAATCTCCCCGCTTTTTGGTTGCAGCGCGGTGTGACGGGAGCAGTGGTGGCGGAAGTGGATTTGGTCAAAGGCATCGGACGGGCGGCGGGGCTGGAAGTGCCTCAGGTGCCGGGTGCCACCGGTTACCTGCACACCGACTACCGCGCCATCGGCGCCGCCGCGCTACGGATGCTGGAAAAGCACGCTTTCGTGTTCATCCATGTCGAGGCTCCGGATGAGGCAGGGCACCAGGGCGACCCCGAAGCGAAGGCGTGGGCGCTGGAACAGATCGACGAACACATCGTCGCGCAGCTGGTGGATGGCTTAAAGGAGTACGATTACCGAATGCTGGTGTTGCCCGACCACGCCACTCCTGTGACCATTCGCACCCACCGCGCAGGGGCAGTGCCTTTTATGCTATTCGACTCGCGCGAAGACCTCTCCCGCGGCAGCCTGTTGACCTTCGACGAAAGTGCGGTAGAAGAGACCAAGTTGCGCATTGACGAAGGCTGGCGACTGATAGACCTGCTGTTCAAGACATAGGGGAGGCAGAAGGGCCAGGCAGCCGCCCGCCCCTTCTGCCTTGGGATTAATCTACCGCTCGCCCTGCCGATCCTCTTTGTCGTTGCAGGTCGGACTCGAGGATAGCCCTTCGCTGTGC
>JAPWUZ010000210.1 GCA_028275265.1 Armatimonadota bacterium
ATCGAATCGGCGCGGATGAGACCCGCTTTGCGTAGCGGTTCGTTCAGGCTGCCGGTGCGATAGCCCGCCAGATCCAGTGTCACATACAGGTAGCCAATCTCCTTAAATCGCGGCACAATGATATCTGCCAGCTCCACCACACGTGCCAGCTCCGACTTCTCGACCTCGATGCGCGCAATCGTGTCGTGGTGACGCACGCGAAACTGCCGGAAGCCCAGCTCCCGCAGGCATCGCTCCGCAGCGTCCACCTGCGCCAGTAGTTCAGGGGTGATTGTCGTGCCATAGGGGAAACGCGAGGAAAGGCACGCAAACGAAGGCTTATCCCAGTTGGGCAGTCCTGCCGCCTGTGCCGCATGGCGAATGTCCTCTTTCGTGAAGCCCGCTTCGCGCAGAGGGCTGCGCACTCCCTTCTCCGCCGCCGCCCGCATCCCGGGACGGTAATCGCCTTCATCGCCCGCGTGCGAGCCATCTGCCACCCACTGGATGCCGTGTTCGTCGGCTATTCGACGGATGACGCTGAACAGTTCGGTTTTGCAGTGGTAGCAGCGGTCGGGGTTGTTCACACGGAAAAGCGGGTTGCTCAGCTCATGCGTGCGCACCACTACGTATCGCCACCCGTGAGACTCCGCCAGCTGGCGCGCCTCCTCGATCTCCCCAGCGGGAAACGCCTCCGAATCACCGATGACCGCCAGCGCTCTATCACCCAGCGCTTCATGGGCGATATGCATCAGGTAGGTGCTATCCACACCACCCGAGTATCCGACAGCCACACTGCCCATCTCTCGCAGGATGGCAATCAAACGCTCCTGTTTGCTCTGCCAATCAGACATCCTTCAATCCCCCCATCTCATGGTACCCGAACGACGCACACTGTTGCGACCCCGATATCCGTTGAGCATCCCACGTCGGGCCAGGCGACTGGTCACCCAGATGAACGCAGCAAGCACTATCCACAGCGCAATGCTCAGGCGCGTGACGATCCTTGCCTCTACCGCCGCGGCGACGGGCACCTTCGCCATCACCTTGCCGTTCAGCACCGCCCGCAGCTCCCCTAGCGGCTGCCCCCGCTGGATGGGAGGTCTGGCAGAAGCCAGATGCAGCACCGGCTTCACTTCGTTCCCCCATCGTCTCGGCACGATGACACGAAGCGGCGCGGCAGCCACCACAGGCACTGCCTCCGGTTTGGCTCCATCCACCCTGACCTCGCCCACCAGCCCGCCAGCCTGCGCCAGGTCAATGCGCGTGTACTGTTTATACGCCCACTCGATGAGCGCATGGGTATCTTTATCGGCGTCGGTACTGCCCAGCACCACCGAAATCAGACGCCAGCCGTTGCGCGTGACCGAGCCGACAAAGCACCTGCCCGCTTTTGCCGTGTAGCCGGTCTTGATACCGTCCGCGCCCGGCAGGTGCTTCAAACAGTGTGCGTGCGTGGTCACCACCACGTCCTGCTGGTTCACCGAGCGCAGGATGCGCGCCTTTTGCGTGCGCACAATTTCGTTGAACACCGGGTTCTGGATGCAATAACGTGCCAGAGTTGCCAGGTCGCGTGCGGTAGAGTAATGGTCCGGGTGGTCGAGCCCGTGCGAGTTGGCGAAGTGGGTGTTGGTCAAGCCTAGTTCTCGCGCTTTCTCGTTCATCAGCTCGACGAACCGCTCTTCGCTACCGCACAGGTACTCTGCCGCTGCCACGCAACCGTCGTTGGAAGAGCGCAGCAGGATTGCATACAGCATGTCGCGCAGGGGAATGGTCTCGCCCGGCGTCATGTTCAGGTTCGCGTAGCGGGTATGCACAGCGTTCTCGGTGGCTACCACCAGGTCGTCCAGATTACCCCGCTCTATCAGCAGGATGGCGGTCATCATCTTGGTAGTGCTCGCGATGGCGCGCCGCTCGTCCGCACGCAATTCGTACAGCACCTGACCGGTCTCGGCATCCACCAGAATCGCCGACTTGGCTTTCAGAACAGGGGGAGGGATGGCGTTTGACGTCCCCGCTATCAGCAACCAGAACAGGCAAAAGACGATGACTCTACGCACGTTGCGATGACTCCTCCTGCTATGTGAAGCGTTATCACGCGGTTTTTTCCCTCGCCGATGTGCGCTACCCTGGCGACAGTTCCAGCGCTTCGCTCTGATTCCCCTCTGGAGGGCTGAGCTCCTCCAGTTCGGGCAGTTCCTCCAGCGAGTTCAACCCGAAATAGTGCAGGAACTGGGGCGTCGTGCCGTAAAGCACCGGTCTGCCCGCTGTGGGTTTGCGCCCCACTTCCTGAATCAATCCACGCTGCAACAGTGTGCGCACAACCCCTTCCGATTGTACCCCACGAATCGCCTCGATTTCCGGCAGTGTAATCGGTTGGCGGTAGGCGATGATGGCGACGGTCTCCAGCGCAGCGCGGGAGAGCTTGCTGGGCTGCGGCTGCAGGTAACGTGCCACAATTTCGGCATACTCCGCGCGGGTGCAGAGCTGATAACCTCCTGCCACCTGCACCAGCTGCAAACCGCTTGCCTGCAGACGTCCCTCCAGAGCAAGAATCGCCTGCTGTAGCTGTTGCTCCTCCACCCGGAAGACCTCTACCAGCGTTTTCATCGGTACCGGCTCTGCAGCGACAAACAGTACGCATTCCAGCGCTCGGCTAAGCTGCGGGATGTCCATCGCTTGCCTCCTTTCGCGCCCACAGGGTAATCTCGCCGAACAGCTCCTCCTGCCGGGCTTCCACCCTGCCCTGTCGCATCAGTTCCAGTACCGCCAGAAAGGTCAACAGCACTTCCCATCGGGTGAAGGGGGCGTCCAGCAACTGCTCAAAGCGCATTCCCTCTGCGGCAGTATGTATCCGTCGCCACACTTCCACCATCCTGAGTCGCAAAGATAGCTTCTTGCGTGGGGTCAGGATGGCAGGCGGCGGGATATCTACCGCCTCTGCGAGCAACCGTTCCAGCGCGCGCAGGAGGTGTTGTGGGGTCAGCTCGCCCAGCGGGATGGGCAGCTCGTAGTCGGGCACCGGCGCATCGGGACTGCGAAAGAACCACTGCTTGCGCTCTGCCTCCCACGTTTGCAGTGTTTCCACCAGCGCTTTGTACTTCTGATACTCCACCAAGCGCGCCACCAGCTCCGCGCGGGGGTCTTCCTCCTCGTCTTCCCCTTCTGCCCGTGGCGGTTTGGGCAGCAACATGCGCGACTTTATCTCCAGCAGGGTCGCCGCCATCACCAGAAACTCGCTGGCGATATCCAGGTCCAGCTCCTCCATCATGCGCAGGTATTCCAGATACTGGTCGGTGATAAGAGCAATGGGGATGTCGGTAATAGAGACCCTGTTCTCCCGCACGAGGTGGAGCAACAGGTCTAACGGACCCTCGAAAATCGGCAGATGAAGCACCATTTGCATGGGTTTAGGCATCAACGGCATGCCTCCAGTACCACGATGGTTTCGCCCTGCATCGTCTCTCCTTTTTCGCCGGGCACATTGCTGGGGCTGTTTTGGAGAGGCATGCGCTTGTTGGGGATCCGCCGCTCGAAAGTGTCTCGTAACCGCCAACCGAAACACTGAGCCATCTCCACCAAGATGGTGTCCGTCGGGATTTTCACCCCACGCACGGTACGATTACCCACCACGAAACAGGCTCGCGCTCCGAGCCGACATACCCGTGTTATCTCTTTCAGACATAATGCGAAATCATCATAGAAGGCCCGCACCTGCCTGGCCCGCCGTTTATCGCGAGGCGCAATTTGCGACAAAGCCTCCTCAAGGCTGGGTGACTGATAGTTCCGTTTGCTGTCACCGGTATCCTTCCCACCTAACGCACGGGCATCGATACTCTTGGCTTCGTCGTCGGACAAATCCAACCACTGCAACGACAAGCGTGAGAACTGTCCATAAGCGACTGTCGTGTGCGAATCGCCGTAGGGTGGTGATGTCACCACAATGTCCACACTCTCGTCCGGTATCGGTTGACGCTGGCGAGTGTCCGCCTGGAATACCCGAACCCATGTTGCCGGTTTGACTTCGCTAGCAAACTGCGTCATCCCCACGATATTCGCCTCGGCTTTCGCAAGGAACACTGCCAGTGCGTCGGGCTGGTGATTGTGTTGCTGCTCCAAGGGAATGCGATACAATTTGAACTCGCCCTTGCGTGTATAAGAGCACTCGCGCACCGTGTGCGAGAAAGCGACTAAAAAGAACTCGCGCGTTGGTGGATGTGGTATCTCTAAGATGGCGTCGCGCAACAGCGCCAAGTCGCGTTGTATCGCCGGCGCAAACCAGTAATCGATGTTGAAAAAGCGGGGAGTGCGATGGATTTTCTCCTCTTCCGGCAGGCTCTGGAACTGTCGATATCGCTCGTATATCTGCGATAGAGCGGCTTGCAGGTGCTCTGCGGGTAGAGGAGTGGTTTTCACTCGAGCCAGCAATACCGCAAGCGGGTTGAGGTCTATACCGTAGGCATTTAGCCCTGCCAATCGCGCCTCCACCAAAGAGGTACCCGAACCACAAAAAGGGTCTAACAGCGTTTCGTGGGGACGCGCGTACAGGCGTATCAGCCGCCGGGCTACCTGCGGGATCATCATGGCGGGGTAGGTATGGAACCCGTGCGTGTGCGTTTTGGTATTGGCGGTCGCGTAATCCCAATCTTGCTCGACAACGGGTTCCTCCTGTGTCGCTCCAGGCAGGTAGAGCAGGCTCATCTGTTCGCGCAGTCTGTCTTCATGCATCCTCATCGCTCCGACACTATAATATAGCATATCCGACCTCTGGCGCAAAGACCGTTGTGGCGGAAACGCTTGGTCACC
>JAPWUZ010000211.1 GCA_028275265.1 Armatimonadota bacterium
CTATTTCAATGAAAAGGGGCAACAGCTGGACTTCGTTCTGCTGGCAGGCACACACGCCGAGACCTTCCATAACCCCCATGCCTGCTTCCCCAGCCAGGGCTGGAAGCTGGAAGAGGAGCGGAAGATAGAGTTCAGGGTGCCGGGGGTAGACAAGACGTTTCACGCTCGCCTTTTCGGGGTGGATAACAACGGCAGGAAGGCAACCGTCATCTACTGGTTCCGTACGCCTTTCGGCACGACCGGCTCGATGGGGTTGGCGCGTGTCTCCACCTACACAGCACGTCTCATCGGAATGGAACGTCAGCAGACCTTCTTCTTCCGCTTCATTGTGCCGTCGTCCGGAGACACGCAACAGGATGTGGAAACCATCCGGCAGTTTGCTTCTGAGCTTTTCAGGGCACTGAAGCAGACACTGCCCGAGGTGATATAATAACCACTACCGCATCAGCATCTCTATCGCCTTGTCCAGCTGAGGGTCGCGCTCAGCCAGCCAGTCTTCGGGGCTCATCCACACCTGCACGTCGGGCTTCTCGCCGATGTTCTCCATCGGTGTGCCGTCCAGACGGTAAACGCCGCTCTGAGGCATCCGCGCGCCTGTGCCGTCCACCAGCTGCAGCCCCCACGTCCAGATAACGTACCCCGGCGTGGGCATACCCACCAGCTTCGCCAGCCCCTTGGCTCGCATGGCGTAAGGGAACATCTCGGCATTGGAGTAGCTATGCTCGTTCATCAGCACGATGATGGGTTTGTCCCAAGCGCGGCTGGGGGCAGGTTCAACGACTCCATCACGCGGGCGGTAGAAACCATGCGGTTTACGTTCCAGCCAGTCCACCAGCGTATCGGAGATGTTACCGCCGCCGTTGAACCGCACGTCGATAATCATCGCCTGCTTGCCGACTACCTGCTCGTACACCTCCCGCTCGAATTGTACCTGATTACTGAAGCCCATCCCGGAGATGTGCACGTAGCCGATTTTTCCACCGCTCTTCTCATCGGTGTACTTGCGCAGTCGCTCGATGCGGTTGCGGTACATCAGGTCACTCCACTCGCCACTACTCAACACCCGGTACTTCACCACGCGCGCGCCGTCCTTACTGGGCCTGGAATTGACCAGGAACTCGAATTCGCGCTCCTGCTTATCGTTAATCAGCTTCCACAGGTTCTCGTCGAGAGTAACATCCTGTCCGTTAATCGCCAGCACGTACTCACCCTCACGGATGCGCGTTTGCGGGTAGGAACCGGGCGCGCCCTGTGGCACCTTGCCCACCTTGATACCGGGCCCCTCGTAGCTGTAGTCAAACGTGAAACCCAGGTGAGGAGTTACCGGACTGGTATTGCCGCCGGGCGCAGGCGACACCTCTGAGTGGGAAGCTTCCAGCTCGCCCACCATCATCTGAAGCAGGGTGGCGAACTCCTCGCGGGTCTCTACAGCGTCCAGCAAGGGTTCGTAGCGTTTACGAATAGCCTCCCAGTCCCTGCCGTGGAAGTTGGCATCGTAGAAGCCGCGATGGTAGCTTCGCCAGAACTGCGTAAACGCCGCCTTGCGTTCAGCGCGTACGTCGCGGTCCCAATCCGCGGTGAATGTCACCTTCTCCTGAGGGTTGTTGCCCTCCAGCCTCATCGTCCACAACTCACCGTTGCGGATGAAGAATACTCGCTTGCCATCGGCGGATACACGCAGGTTGGATATACCCCCGCCCGTGGTCAGTCGTTTTGTCTCCTTTCCATCGTACGATACCGACCAGATGTCGCCTTCGGAGACGAAAAGGATTAGCCCCTCACTGCTGACTGTGAGGTCTGCCTGCGGGTTCTGGTTGACCACTTTGCGGATGCGTCGCTGGATGTCCTGAAAGTCTATCTCCACCAGCACTTTCTCCTTGGGCTTCTCGTACTTCAGGTCGGTATCTACGGTGCGGGCTGGCTCCTCCTTCAACGGTAGTACATACAGCCCGTTGCCGTCACGGTCACTCTGGAAGAAAAGATATTTGCCGTCAGGTGACCAAGCGGGCTGGCTGTGGTAAGCGTTTAAGCGGGTGACGTTAATCGGGTCGCCTCCCGTTGCCGGCAGTATCCAGATGTTCCATGCCAGGTCCTCTCCGCGATAGGTGAACGCTATCCAGCGCATATCGGGCGACCATGCAAACTGCCCGCCGCCCAAGCCGTACCAGTGTGGGCCCGGTACCTTCGCCAGCCGTCTGGTTTCACCGGTCTCCAGAGTGAGCACGTAGAGTCCTCCCTCGCTACCCGACACCCAGAAACCCAGCTGCTTGCCGTCGGGGGAAAGGCGCGGAGCAGTCACATCTTCGGGGCGGTTCCAGAGGGATTTTACCTGCAAAGTCTCGATGTCCAGTTCGTACAGGCGTGTATTGAATTCGCGGTCGGAGGTGAAGTAGAGCCTCTTGCCATCCGCCGACCATACGAAATCCGAATCATCCCCTGCCCAGTCGGTGAGACGACGGGCAATCTCCGCACTGCGCCCTGCGACCCCTTTCGGTTTGTCGATGAGCACCGTCCAGATGTCACCGCGCAGCCCAAAAGCGAAGAACTTCCCGTCGGGTGAAGGTTCGGCTTCGGTAACGCCGGAGGTCAACACCTCGCGCCGACGGGTGTTCTGCTTCTCGTCCTCAGCGGCATACAACACGATTTTCTGTGGGTTCCGCGAGCCCGCGGGAAGTAACCACAGGTCGTGTTCGTACTCGAAGGCGATATCGCCTGTGCGGAGCGCCACCGTCGGAAAGCGCACCGACCCGCCGGTGAAAAACGTTAACTGTTTGCCCCGTCCTTCCAGGTCAAAAACCCATAGATTCGGAGTTCGGCTGGGGTTGTCCACGACCTTGCCGATGCTGGTACCCAGCTTGCTGACGGAGGGCGTCTCCTCGCCGATAGTCACGGTGACCAGGCTTTTGCCATCAGGCAGGAACTTCGTCCACAGATGCTGGCGATTGTCGCTCGTCAGGGCGCGACGCGTGTTCTTGACGAGGTCCAGCAGCCAGATTTGCGCTGCCGCCGAGCCGACATATCGCGGGCGCGTCCAGTGAAACCCGTACCGCCCGTACACAACCATCCTCCCGTCCGGCGAGTAGCTGGGGTAGTTGATAGACGCATAGTCCTCGGTCAGCTTCTTGAAGCGCAACGTGCGCACATCCAGTGCAAAAAGAGTGTTGTTGGTGGTATCTCGCACCGAGGAGAACAGCAGATACTTGCCATCCGGACTCCAGCCGTACGCGATTTCGCTGTTCGCATGATAAGTTAACTGCCGCACCTCCCCTCCATCTGCCGGCACCACGAAAATATCCCAGTTGCCGTTGCGCAGGCTGGAAAAGGCGATCCATCTGCCATCGGGCGAGAAAAGCGGAAAGGCGTCCATTTCCACATGACGGGTGAGAGGCGTTGCCTGCCCACCCGTTGCAGGCGCAATCCACACGTCCCCGCGATACACAAAGGCGATGCGCTTGCCATCGGGGCTGAGAGCGGGCATGCGCGCCCCAATGATTGGCTTTACGGGGGGCACAGGAAGCTGCGCCCATAGCGGTACCTGCGCCAGCAAGGCGCAAATAGCACACCACAAAACAAGACACGCTCGTTTCATAATATAACTCTTAGCAGTGAGGAGGGCAGATTCCTGTCGGCTGGTTGTCGAATCACCCTACCCCGATGCCGACGCCACAGGCATTACGCTGACCATCCACCATGCAACCATCGCACCAGCGAATAACATGAGCATGGCGGCGGTGACGTAAGGAGCGCTCATGCCCAGATGTCCGAAGCTCCAGCCTGCCCATGCAGGCCCTACTACCCGCGCCAGGCTCCCCAGCGACTGCGTGACGCCAAATACCTCACCCCGGCGATCAGCAGGCGCCAGTTTCGAAAGCAACCCGTTCAGACTGGGTCCGGCAACACCTCCACCCATCGCCATCGCCGCCAGCACTACCATCAGCCAGCCTGTGGATGGCATGAACGGTATCAGCAGCAGGGCAGGTACCTGCAGGAGATACCCACCGAGCAACAATCGGCTCTCGCCGAAGCGCGCGCTGAGTTTGCCGATGAGCCCGCCCTGCACTACCACACCCATCAAGCCCAGATAGGCGAACAGGTAGCCGCATTCGCGCTGGTCTAAATGGTAGCGATGTTTCGCGAGCAGCACGAAGGTCGACTCGAGATTGGCAATGGCAAAGACAGCCGCGAATAACACCATAGCCAATAAGCCCACGTGGGGTATCGCCAACACGCGCGGCAGGTCACGCAGGGGCAGTGCATACCACTCACCCGTTCGCCGCCGGTTTTCAGGCAACAGGCTTTCGGGAAGCCGCAAGAACGCACTGAACCAGTTTGCCGCTGCCAGCAGTGCCCCGCCGATGCCGATCGCAAAATTGCCTCCCCAAGCACCCAGTATACCGCCGACCGCCGGTCCCAAAATAAAACCAACACCAAACGCTGCGCCGATCAACCCCATCGCGCGTGTGCGTTCTTGTGGGGGCGTGATATCGGAGATGTACGCCTGCGCGGTGGAGAGATTGGCAGCCGTAATGCCCGCCAGCAGCCGCGACAGGAAAATCATCCAGGCATCCCTCGCCAGCGCGAACAGCACGTACGACAAGACAGAGCCGGCGATGCTCACCAGCAGCACGGGGCGACGCCCCACCCTGTCGGACAACCTGCCCCAGAAGGGTGCAAACAGAAACTGCATCAGCGAGTAGATAGCCTGAATCATGCCGATGAAGGCGGGCGTAG
>JAPWUZ010000212.1 GCA_028275265.1 Armatimonadota bacterium
CGCGGCTTCAACCCCTTGCTGGTATTCTGTCCGGACGGGCAGGTGCAGCCGCTCGCGCAGGGCGTCGCTGGTTCCCTTCAACTGTGCGCCTAACTCCGCATGTTGCCCTGTGTTCGCCAGCCGTAGGCTCAGTTCATCCAGTGCCTCCGCGATGCCCGGATAGTCCTGTATCTGCAGTCGCAGTTGCAGGCACTGTCGAAGATGCTCCATACCCACCTGATGTTCTCCCCGACAGTGGGCAAGCTGCGCCAGATTGTAATGCAAAAAGCCCCGCGCGTACCAGTCTGCTCCTTTCTCAGCCAGTGCCAGAGAGGAAAGATAGAAGGAGTTCGCTTTGTCGGCCTCCCCCGCCCTCAGCGCCAGGTTGCCCAGCCACATCTGGGCGTAGGTCATTGCCTCCACCTCCTGTATCTCCTCCGCCAGCGCGAGGCTTTGTTGATAGGCGGCACGCGCCAGTGCATAATCTTCTCGGCGGTAAAGCACGTTGCCCTGCCACAGCTGCGCGAAGACTTGACCCCGTTGGTCACCCTGTTTCTCGAATCGCTGCAAGCTCTCCGTCAGGCAGCGATCCGCCTCATCGAGGTCGCGTTGCATCCATGCCAGCGCGCCAGCACCCATCGCCACCCATGCCCACCAGCGCGAAACCTCGTCCTCCCCTGAAGCGTTGTAGGTGTCTAGCAGACGATGCAGCATCTGTCTGCCCTCCACCAGCACGCCGCGCATCATCCAGTACACCCAAAGCGACGCCGCCATGCGTAATGGCCGGGCATCCGTCTTCGTGCCATCCTGCTGCACCATGTTCTCCAGCGCGCTCAGCAGGTTCCGGTGTTCTCGCGCCAGACGGAATGCCCACTGTGCCACCATCGGTCCGGTGCGCTGTCTGTCTGCCTCTTCAGCAAGGTAGCTGTAGAACAGAGAGTGTCGAGCTCTGGCGTCCGCCGCGTCGTCACTGGCTTCCAAATACTCCTGTGCGAAAAGGCGCACAGTCTCCAGCATCCGGTAGCGCGCTTCGCCATCGACCTCCTCCATCTGCACCAGCGAGTTCTCAATCAGCGCGTCCAGTATATCCAGCAGCGCTGCATCGGCGCGTCCGCTTTCAGTAGAGATAAATACCGTCAGGACGCTTCGGGCTGCCGCAAGGTCCCATCCTCCCTCGAAAACCGATAGCATTCGGAACGGCTGGCGCATCTCCGGCGAAAGCAGGGCATAACTCCACTCCAGGGATGCCCTTAAAGACCGATGCCGCTCCGGCAAACAGGACTGCGGCGCACTCAACAGTTCGGGATACTGCTGCATGGAATGCAGTATCTGTTGCGGCGACAGCACCCTGATCCGCGAAGCCGCGAGGATGAGCGCCAGAGGTACCCCCTCTAAACGCTCGCATATCTCCGCAATGGACGCGGCGTTTTGCGCGTTCCACTCGAACCCCGGGCGCACCTGTTGCGCCTGCGCCATAAAAAGCTGCACGCTGGGGCACTGCAGGAGAGAAGTTAGAGGAACCTGCATGGAACCCGCCTCACCATCCGCTTTCCACGCGCCGGCGAAGGGCGTCTCCAGCGGTTGCACCCGCACCACTCTCTCGCCAGGCAATCCCAGCGGGCATCGCGAGGTAACCAGCACGCGCAGTGCCGGCAACTGCTCCAGCAATTTCTGGACTACCTGCTTTCCACTCACGTCCACCTGCTCGCAATTATCCAGCACCAGCAGGGCGGGGACGTCACCCAGCACCCGTGCGACCTCTTCCTCCACGTTACCGGCTTGTGGGGGAATACCAGTCGCCTGCAGGATACGTTCCAGCAATAATACACCGCCGTTCACATCGATGACGTCGACAAACCACACGGGGTGCTGTGTTTGTGTGATGAACCGTCGCGCCACCTCGATCGCCAGGCGGGTCTTACCTATCCCTCCTTCTCCCACCAGCGTGATAAGCCGCTCGGTGCTGTCCGTCAGCAGGTGCAGTAAGCGGGTGACCTCGTGCTCTTTCCCTAACAGCTTGCCCGAGACGGCGGGTAACGCGCTTCGGCACAGTGTGTGCGTAGTCTCGTGCGCCTGAAGCGCAGCAGACTGTACCGCCTGCGCCAGCATCAATGTTTCGCGGGACGGTGCCGACGTCAGCTCATCCTGCAGCAACCGCTCCCATTCTGCGTACGCTTTGCGCGCCTCAGCCGGATAGCCCCTTGCCAGATGGATGCGAACGAGCGCCAGATGTGGCTCCTCCCGCAATGGATCCTGCGCGATGCCGTTCAGCGCATATTCCAGTGCGATATCCAGATCTCCCTCAGCCTCCAGTATCCTTAACAGCTCATCCAGCGCGATGAAGTAGCGCTCGGAAATCTGTTGCTGCAGCTGTAGCACCCAGTCCTCGTAGTAGCCCTTCAGTGGCATGTCGGTGTACAAACGCACCGCTCGGGCAAGATGCTCTCTCCGCTCCGAGACGCTGCTGCTGTGACGGGCAAGGCGCAGGCTCCTCTCCATCATCTGCAGGTCTGTGGCTACCGCCGACGTCCGCAGACCGATGCCGAAGTTGTCGGTGTAAAAGACGCGCTCAGGAACTACGTCATGCTCTTCAAATAGCTTTCGAAGCGCACTGACCGCCACGCGCAGGCTGGTACGACCAGAATGCACATCGCTGTCGGGCCACAGCAGGTCTATCAATACCTCACGGGGGTGGGACTGGTGCAGGTGGGTCGCCAAATAAGCCAGCAAAAGCGCGGTCTTCTCGGTACGAAAGCGGGTGATAACCTGCTCCCCCACAATCAGGCGCAAGCCACCGAAAACCTCGACCCTGCATAGTGTTCCTGACAAAGGGTGTCATCTCCTCTTCTTGCCGTGTGCGCAGCAGAAGCACATCCCCAAAAGAACACCGGCAGGCGAAGCGATGGAGTGAGTGTCGCCTCTTTCCTGCCGGTGTTTGGATACCTCTCAGTAAGCCTTCCCGCCCATTTCCTCGCGCAAGCGGGCGATGAAAGCGTCCAGCGTCATTGCGCCCTGGTCGCCTGCGCTGCGCTTGCGTACGGAAACGGTCTGGTTTGCCATGTCTCGGTCACCCACGACCAGCATATACGGGATTTTCTGCAGCTCCGCCTCGCGCACTTTGAAGCCCGTTTTTTCGTTGCGGGCATCCACCTCCACGCGGAAGCCCTCTTCTTCCAGACGCTGGCGAATTTGCTGCGCGTACGGCACATGCCGGTCGGCGATAGGCAGCACGATCACCTGCACCGGCGCGAGCCACAGCGGGAAGGCTCCTGCGTAATGCTCGATCAGGATGCCGATGAGCCGCTCCAGTGAGCCGAACGGCGCACGGTGTATCATCACAGGACGGTGTGGCTGACCATCGGGACCGATATATTCCAGGTCGAAGCGCTCCGGCAGCGTGTAGTCCACCTGCACCGTGCCCAGCTGCCACATCCTCCCCAGACAGTCTTTGGCAAGGAAGTCCAGCTTGGGCCCGTAGAACGCCGCCTCGCCTTCGGCGACGGTGTACTGGATGCCCATGTGTTGCACTGCCTGCAGGATGGCTTGCTGCGCCTGTTCCCATGCCTCATCGCTGCCCACGTACTTGTCGCTCTTCGGATCGCGCAAGCCCACGCGAGCGTGGTATTCCTCCAGCCCCAGCCGCTCAAACACATAGAGCACCAGTTCCACCACGTTTTTGAACTCGTCTTCCAGCTGGTCTGGCGTGACGAAGATGTGCGAATCGTCCACCGTGAAGCCGCGCACGCGCGTCAACCCACCCAGCTCACCGCTCTGCTCATAGCGGTATACCGTGCCGAACTCCGCCAGGCGCAACGGCAGGTCGCGGTAACTGCGCGTTTCCGACTTGTAAATCTGGATGTGGTGCGGGCAGTTCATCGGCTTGAGCATGTACTCCTCGTCTTCCACCTGAATCGGGTGGAACATGCTCTCCTGATACTTGTACCAGTGCCCGCTGGTCTTATACAGGTCGAGCTTGCCGATGTGCGGAGTCACCACTGGCAGGTAACCGCGTTTCAACTGTTCCTTCTTGAGGAAGGTTTCCAGCGTGTCGCGCAGGATAGCCCCTTTGGGAAGCCACAGTGGTAAGCCGCTGCCCACCTCCGGGCTGATGAGGAAGATACCCAACTCCCTGCCCAGTTTGCGATGGTCTCGCCGCTTGGCTTCCTCCATGCGCTGCAGGTAGTCCTGCAGTTCCTCCTCCGTGAACCAGGCGGTTCCGTACAGGCGGGTCAGCATTTTGTTTCGAGCATCGCCACGCCAGTACGCCCCCGCAATGGAGAGCAGCTTGAAATGCTTAATCTGGCTGGTACGCTCCACATGCGGACCCCGGCACAGGTCGATGAAATCGCCCTGCCGATAGAAGCTGATGGTCTCCTCTTCGGGGATTTCCTCGATAATCTGCACCTTGTAGTCCTGCCCCAGTTCCCGCACCAGTTTGAGCGCGTCGATACGGGGAAGTTCGATGCGTTCGATAGGCAGGTCGCGTGCCGCAATTTCGCGCATCCGCTCCTCGATGCGGGGCAGGTCGTCTCCTGTAATCGGCTGCGGCGGGTCCACATCATAATAGAAGCCGTCCTCAATGGGGGGACCGATTGCCAGCTTGGTGCCGGGGAACAGCTCACAAACAGCCTGAGCCATCAGATGCGCCGTACTGTGGCGCAACGTCTCCAGGTCGGTCATCGTCGCCTGAGCCATTTTCGAGAACACTCCTCCGAGTGAAGTCAACGCCTGTACGAACGGC
>JAPWUZ010000214.1 GCA_028275265.1 Armatimonadota bacterium
CTGATGCTTATGGCAGGAACGGTCAACCTGCTGGCAGGACTGTCTGCATGGATGGGCATCCTGTCCACGCGAGCCCTTTCTGGCAGTCAGCATCTGATGGTACTTCTGGGCATCGTCCTTGCAGCGGCGCTTCCCCTGTTCGTGCATCGGCTCATGCGCCAGCGCACCTCGCCCGGAGACCCCATCATCCTGCCCATCACGTTCCTGCTCGGCGGCGTAGGTCTGGCGAACCTGCTGGGCACTGTCAGCAGCGACAATATCGCGCTCGTCACCAGGCACTGTCTGGGGCTATTCGCAGGGGGCGTGATCGTAGTACTGCTCGCCGGCATGAACCATGCTCAGAGAAAGACCTTGCTGGAGTATCGCTACCTGTGGGCGTTGCTCGCGCTGTTGCTGGGGGTGCTTCTGCTCATTTTCGGCAAAGGTCCTGGGGGTACGCGCCTGCAGCTGTTCGGTTTTTTGCCGGTGGAAGCGATGAAACTCTTGCTGGTGCTGTTTGCCGCAGGATACGCCGCACGACGCTTTGGCACGCTGGCACCCGCGCGCACCGGCATCCACTGGTGGCAGCTGCGCTGGCAGGAGCTGCTCCCGTTGCTGGTGATGTTCGCCTTCATGCTGGGCATTTTTGTGCTGGCGCGCGATTTCGGTCCTGCCCTGACGCTGTACCTGACCCTGCTGATGGTGCTCTATCTGGTCACAGGCAAGTTGGTACTATTGGTTCCGGGTGTTCTGCTGATGTTGACCGGCATCGTTCTGGTGGAAGCGCTGGGGGTTGGCGTGCTGCCCACGCGTGTCGCGATGTGGCTGTCACCCTGGCAGATTACCGAAGACCATGCGCGCCATCTGGCACACAGCCTGTGGGCGATGTCTACCGGTGGTTTGTTCGGCAGCGGTATCGGGCTGGGTAAGCCACAGAGCGTGCCTTTCGCGCAGTCGGACTCGGTGTTCAGCACGTGGGGAGAACAGCTGGGGCTGGTCGGTAGCCTGTGTCTGCTTTGCCTGTACGCCCTGTGGCTTGGGCGATTCATACGCATTGCGCAGCGTTCCGCTACCAGTGAAGACCGCTTGCTGGCGGCGGGCATTGCCGTGCTTCAGGGCACGCACATAGTTCTTATCTGCGCAGGCATCACCGGATTGTTGCCGATGACCGGCATGTCGCTTCCCTTCGTGGCTCAGGGCAACTCCGCCCTGCTGGCAAACAGCGCGATGGTGGGTTTGCTGTACAGCATCACCGCGCACCCATCGCCACAATCTGTCCCCTCCAGCTTCGGCAGGTATCGTTTCCGTCTGCGTGTGCTGGCATGGGCGTTCACGGTGATTATCCTGGGCGTCATTGGCGCGCGCAGTTTCTGGATCCAGGGCATCCAGGCGGACGACATAGCGACACGTCCTCTGCTGGTACGGCTGCCCCAAACCGAACCTCACCGTGTGAACAACCCCCGTCTGACCGCCATTGCCCAGCGCATCCCGCGAGGGCGGATTCTCGATTCCACCGGGGCGGTGCTTGCGGAAACACGGGACGGACGTCGGGTGTATCCCTGCGGCGAAGCATGTGCGCAGCTGGTAGGCTGGCTGGATGCCCGCTTTGGGGGACCAACGGGCGCAGAGGCGCGTTACAACCGTCGCCTGCGGGGGTACGACAGTACGCGCGACCTGCTGCACCTCTACCGAAGGAAAGACCTGCCCTTCTTCCGCCTACCGGAGGGACAGGATGTGACTTTGACCATCTCGCGCGAGGCACAGCAGCGTGCTCTGCGTGCTATTCGGCGGGCTTACCCGAACGGCAACACGGCATTTGTGCTGATAGAGCCCGATTCCGGGCATGTGCTGGTGGCAGCTGGCACACCGACCTTTGACCCCAACCAGATGAACCCCGCTTTGTGGCAACAGCTGCGAACGCGCAAAGACGCCCCACTGGTGTTCCGACCGGTGGATGGTCTGTATGCGCCCGGCTCGGTGTTCAAGGTGGTAACGGCGGCAGCCGCGCTGGAAAAGGGAGTGCCCCTGCGCCACCTGTGTCGCCACAGCGAGCGCAATGTGCGCTGGAAGGTGGGCGATAAGACCTTCGTGAAGCCGCGCCTGAGTGACCACCCTTCTATGCGGGCGCATGGGACACTCGGCTTGCGAGATGCGATGCGGCTGTCCTGCAACCTCTACTTCGCGCACTTAGCCATTGCGCTGCAGCCCGAATCGCTTTATGAGACCGCCAGCGCGCTGGGCTTTCAGCGCATCCCCAAACCCGATGAAATGGCGCCGGAACTTCCCGATTGTGGCTTCGGGCAGGGCAAGATACTGGCGTCGCCTCTGGAGGTGGCGAACCTAATGGCGACCATAGCCCGAAACGGCACCTGGCGCAGGGCGGTTTTCACCCCAGGAAATAACCCGTCCAGACTGGTTCTGAGTGATGCCACTGCCGAGGCTCTCCGGCAGATGCTGGGCGAGGTGGTGCAGACGGGTACGGCGTATGGCATCTTCACCGGAACCGGCTGGGAGGTATACGGCAAAACAGGCACCGCCGAAACCAGCGAGGGTAACCGCAAACCACACGGTTGGTTTGCTGGCGTGGTGCAAAAAGACAACCTGCCCCCGCTGGCGTTTGCGCTCATACTGGAACACGGCGGTAGTGGGCGAGAGGCGGCTCGCGCCAGCCGAAAAATCCTGCAACAGGTTCTGCCCGTGCTACAGAAGCGATAAGAACGATGCGCTTTTGCGAATCTGCTTCTGAAAAGTCTGCGTCTTACCCACCAGTCGGATACCTTCCGTATTCGTGACAAGCCTCGTAGAATGCCAGCACGTTCTCCAGCGGAGTGGCAGGGTTGACCTCGCTGGAGGAACCGATAAAGAAGCCTCCTCCGGGTGCAGCCACTTGCATGGCACGTTTGACCTCGCGCCGAATGTCATCGGGTGTTCCCAAAGGCAGCAGCTGCGAGCAGTCGATACCGCCTACCAGTATCAGTCGGTCTCCATAGCGCTTCTTCAGCGGTTCCAGCTCCATACTTGCAATCGGCTCCAGCGGGTTCAAGCCGTCGATACCTGCGTCCAACAGGTCGTCCATGATTTGCCACAGGTTGCCGTCGCTGTGGAAGATGACCTTGATGCCCGCCTCGTGCAAAGGTTCGATACACCGCCTGAGCATCCGGATAAACGTGCGTCTGAGGAAAGCGGGCGAGAACAGCAAGCCGTTCTTATAGGCGATGTCATCGCCGATGAAATGCAGGGGACACAGTTGTTCTTCCGCCGCCACTTTGGCGAAACGGTATGCGTTCTCTCCTTCCAGCTCCAGCAGCGCGTCGACTTCCTTCGGGGCGTCGTAAATCGCGTAGGCGAAGCGCTGCTGCCCCATCAGCCCATACGCTGCGTGAAACCCACATCCGGTCGGCGTGACGAACATGGTGTAGGGTGCAAACCGCTCCTGCTCGCGGCGTATCCAGGGCACCCATTGCGTGCGTATCCAGTCCCATGACACCGGTTCCGCCTTGCGCAGGTGCTCCCGAAGGTCCTCAATGCTCTCAATCTCGTAATGCACCTTCCATGCGGTCTGCCCGGATACCAGATGTTGCCCCCTGCCTTCGCCCAGCACGGTGCCCTCTTCGGTCTGCTCGAATGAACGTCCGTAGCCGCGACAGAGGTCAATGCCCAGACCGTGATACACACGCACCATCGTGGTGGGATAGTCGTCGCCCTGTTGCTGGAAGTGCTTCACTACCGCCGGGTTGTCGATGTAGTCCCAAATGGGCACACGGTCGCCTTCACGGAAGTTCATGGATGCTTCGATGCGCGCCCATACCGTCTCGTCGATCTCGCCGGCATATCCTGCGGATGGACGTGCCACTGTAACTCCTCCTGTCTACACCGGCTGCGCTGCGGTCGCCGGAGCACGCACTACCAGCACCTCACAGGGTGCTTTCTGCAGCACAGTGGTCAATAAACCGTTTGCCGCCGCCATGTCGCCCGGCGTGATGCCCAAAATGAGCTGGCTTGCTTTCTCTTGTTCCGCTACGGTGATGATACCTCGCGCCAGGTCACGGCAGCGTTCCACGCGCTTTTCCACCTTCACCCGGACGCGGCGCGCCATCTCCTCCAGCTCGGTCAGGGTGCGCTGTGCGCGCTCTTCCTGCTCGGGCATGGGGGTGGCAAGAGCCAGTTTCTGAGGCACAAGCAGGATGTACACGATGTGAAGCACGGCGTGCTGGTCTTTGGTCATGTGCAGGGCGTGCTGGGCGGCGTACGGCGCGTTCATGCCTTCCCAAACGGGCAGCAGCACTATCTTCTCGGATGGGGCTTCTGAGGTTTCATACGTACTGGGCAGTCCCAGTGAAGCGCGTGCTTGTGCCATCGTACAGGCAACTGGCAATTGCGAACGCACCCCCGGCACCCGGCGCAACACCTCCATCACATGGTCGGGAATGTCGCACAGTACGATGCGCGCACCGTGCTTCTGGATATACGCCTGGGCGTCGGCGAAGGTCTCCGCACCCTCTTCCGTACACTCGGTGATGCCCGAGCAGTTAATAATGATGCCCGCAGGGTTCCTCTTGAGCAGCAGGTTCGCCGCTGCCTTAATCGTCTGCCAGTGGTTTTTGGTCAGCGCACCCAGCAGGTTGACCGTATCGTTACGTGCTTCTACAATCATGCCTC
>JAPWUZ010000216.1 GCA_028275265.1 Armatimonadota bacterium
CACCCGGAGTGGAACATGCCGCGTGGGGTGTTCGAGTTCGACCCGCAGGAGCTGCTTCGCCATGCGGAGGAGGTGAAAGCGGAAGGCAACCGCCTGTTCTGGAACCCGAAGACCCGTCGTTACGCGCCCATCGACGCCGACGGCAAGATGCACGACTACGGCTACACCTTCCTGAATCTGGAGGCAATCTACTACGGCTTCGCCCCACCCGAACGCGCCCGCGATATCCTGAGCTGGGTCAGCGGCGAGCGCATCGTGCAAGGTGATACCTCCACCGGAGCGGACATCTACTACTGGCGGTTTGCCCCGCGTGCCAGTACTAGGCGCAATACCGATTACTACATCTGGGCATGGAGTGCGCCGGAGAGCATCCCGTTCGGCGACCAGGTGCAGGATGGCGGCGCGGTGCTGGGCTTCTCCTACCACGACCTGATGGCGCGGCTGAAAGTGCGAGGCGCGGATGATGCCTGGAGCCGCTTGCAGGAGGTACTGCGCTGGTTCGAGGAGGTAGAACAAGCGGGCGGCTACCGCAGGTATTACGACGGTTCCCGTCCGGGCAGGTTGCAGGGTGGGGGCACAGCAGGCGGATTGGGGCTGGATATGGAGTTTTTCGAGAGCGTGCTGGTGCCGCAGGTAATGCTTTATGGCTTCCTCGGTTTCCAGCCGACCGGCGATGGCTTCGCGATAGACCCCAAACTGCCCTCTGGCTGGGAATCGTTGCGCATTGACCGAATCCGCTGGCATGGAATCACGCTGGCGATTACGGTGACGCCAACAACTATCCGCATTGAGAAAGAGGGGGACAACGGCGAAACGCCGCTGGTTCGCTTGCCCTCCGGCTCATGGAGGGCTACCGGCAAGACGGCAAGCGGTGAGCAGCATCGATTGAACCTGCGAAGTGTGACGCCCGAGCTGCATCATCTCGATTGGCAGGGTTTGCAGGAAGTTGTGCTGGAACGCTGGAACCGATAAAATGAGGAGGAACACAGGAAATGAAGCCGATAACCATTTCTCTGGAGGAATACCGCGACAAGGTATACGCCTGCTGGATGGGCAAGAACATCGGGGGCACGCTGGGCGCACCCTACGAGGGACAGAAGAACCTGCATTCGCTCACCTTCTATGACCCCGTGCCCGACAAGGCATCTGCGAATGACGACCTGGATTTCCAGCTGGTCTGGCTGGAGATGTTGCGCGAGCGGGGTGTGCAAATCACTCTGAGCGACTTCGTGGACTACTGGAGTAAGCACCTCGCTTCCTACCCGTGGAACGAGTATGGCTTCGGTATGCGCAATATCTCCCGCGGGCTACGCCCACCGATTTCGGGCTGCTTCGAGAACTACTATATCGACGAGATGGGCTCACCCATCCGCAGCGAGATCTGGGCGTGTGTGGCTCCGGGCGACCCCCAGCTGGCGGCTTCGCTGGCGTGGATGGACTCGGCGATGGACCATGCAGGCGGCGAGGGCACCTACGGCGAGATGTTCTGGGCGGCGGTGGAAAGTGCGGCGTTCGTGCTTTCCGACCCGCACACGCTGATTCGCATCGGATTGTCCATGATTCCCGTGTGGTGTCGCATTTCGCGCGTGATTCGCGAGGCGGTGTGGTGCTACGACAACGGCGTGCCCTGGCAAGAGGCGCGCGAGCGTATCCTGTTCAACTTCGGGCACAACCAGCCCTGCCATGCGGTGCAGAATCACGGCTTTACCGTGCTGGGCTGGCTCTACGGCAAGGACTACGGGGACAAGCTTTGCACCGCCGTGAACTGTGGCTACGATACCGACTGTACCGGCGCTACGCTGGGTTCTTTGCTGGGCATTCTGGGCGGCACGAAGAGCATCCCGCAGGAATGGATAAAACCGATAGGCGACGCTATCGTGTTACATCCTTACACGCGCGGAATCGACGCCCCCAAGACCATTGCCGAGCTGACCGAGCGTACGGTCGAGGTGGGTAAGAAGATGTTAGAGGCAAACTCGGACAGCGCGGCTCTGGGCGACGCCACTCGTGTGCCCGATAATCTGCTCTCTCTGCTGTTCCGTAACGAGCGGGCATTGCTCGCGCTCAGCCGCGACCCGCAGTCTGCCATCGTGCACACGAAGGGCTATGATATCGCCTTGCACTACAACGGCGAGCCGGTGCTGCGCTCGGGCATCGAGAAAGTTATCGGCGTATCGGTGAAGAAGAACGACATGCCGGTGTCCGCCAGCGTGGCTATACGGGTACCAGCGGGCTGGCGTGTTCAGCCTGCCAGGGAGCTGTTGGGGCAGCAGCGCTTCACCCTGTACGCCGATGAGGTGGCGGACCGCAATACGATAGAGGTTACCGCTACGCTGGACGGCACGCTGTTGAACGCAACGTTTGTGATGCTGGGGCCCGGGGAAGCCAGAGGCTATCCCGCTGGTCAAAACGTGCCCACCTGCCCGAGGTGCCACGCCCGGGTCGAGGCGTGCATTTGCGAGAAGTAACCCTCACCTCCAGTCCCTCTCCCGAAGCTTCCGGGAGAGGGACTTTCGCTTATCCCTTCACCACGCCGATAGGACGCAGACGGGCGACCTTGCGGGAGATACCCACGCCTTCACACACGTCTACCACGTTTGCCACGTCCTTGTAGGCGTAAGAAGCCTCTTCTGCCAGCGTGCCCTTGTTCTGGGCGCGTACGTAGATGCCTTTCTCCGCCAGCTCCTGTGCGATGTTGCGACCCTGTGCTTCACGCATCGCGCCATGCCGGCTCATCATGCGCCCCGCACCGTGACAGGTGGAGCCAAAGGTCTCGCGCATGGCGGTTACCGTGCCCACCAGAATGAAGGAATACCGCCCCATGTCACCCGGAATCAGCACCGGTTGACCCACATGGCGATACACCTCTGGCACAGCGGGATGTCCCGGACCGAAAGCGCGGGTGGCTCCCTTGCGGTGCACGCATACCGCCTTGACTTTGCCGTTTATCTCGTGTTCCTCTATCTTGGCGATGTTGTGCGCCACGTCGTAAATCTGATGCATACCCAGGTCCTGTGGTTTGCTGCCGAATACCTTTGCAAACGCCTGCCTCACCCAGTGGGCAATCGCCTGGCGGTTTGCCCAGGCGAAGTTCGCCGCGCACGCCATTGCCGTCAGGTAGTCCTCGCCTTCTTCAGAGGTAATGGGGGCGCAGGCAAGTTGGCGGTCGGGCAGTTCGATGCCGTACTTCTTTTGCGCTTTTTGCATGACGTCCAGATAGTCATCACAGGTCTGGTGTCCAAAACCGCGCGAGCCGGTGTGAATCATCACCGTAATCTGTCCCACCTGCGTGATGCCGAACACCTCGGCGACTTTGGCATCGTAGATTTCGTCCACCACCTGAATTTCGAGGAAGTGGTTGCCGCCGCCCAGTGTGCCCAGCTGTGTCTTTCCTCGTTCGATGGCGCGATTGGAGATGTTAGACGGTTCGGGCGGAAGCAGTCCTGTGAGGGTAGTGCTTTGCTCACTGCGTTCCAGGTCTTCCTCCCAGCCGTAGCCGTGTTCGATCATCCAGATGGCGCCCTTGCGCATCACCTCGCGCAGCTCCTGGGGATTGACCTTAATCAGCCCCTCGCCCTTCAGCCCTGCGGGCACATCGCGGAAAATCTGGTCTACCAGCTCCTTAATGCGCGGCTGTACCTCGTCAATCGTCAGGTCGGTGCGCAACATGCGGACCCCACAGTTCGAGACCACGAAACCATTCGCCACAAAGTTATGGTCAGGATGCATTACGGTCAGGTCATAGACCTCTTTGACATCCTGCACCGGTGTGATGCGGGCAATGCTTTCCCACACCATGCCGCTGGATTCAATTCCCGCAGTTGCCTCCTTGAGGTATTCTGGGAAGGTGGGAAACTGCTTGGGCACTCGAGGTGTTCGGTTCGGGTTTTCGTAGATGCTGCGCTCAATAAACCGCTGGTTAACGCCGAGAGGTTGCAGGTTTTCGGTAATCTCTTGCAGAGTTTTGCCCTGATTGTGCATCCGCAGCGCGGTGAGAGACGCCTGCTGACAGGCTCGGACTACCTGAATTTTACGCTTTACGTACTGTGCCGCCGCGTTTGCCAATGCTCGGCGCGCGCGATTATACTCGAAACCAACCTGTGACCATAATCGCAATAGGTTTTCGGGGTCATTGCGGATAAGCAGTTTGAACCGCACGGAAACGTCCCCTTGTTCATTGACCTGTTCTACTTCCTCGCGTAGGGGATGTACTTCTATTTCGAACTCGCGAAGCATGTTCGTTATCTGCAGAAGGAACCGTCTGCCGCTTTCCGCCTGGTGTGGTCTCTTGCTCATCGAAAGCGTGGGATACTGGAAGTGATGTGCGTGTCCCGGCAGGGGGGCAGGAGCATTCATCTCAGCGCCAAAGAGCGCTGCGAGGAATAGCCGTTTCTGCCACTTGGGTGCGCGCTGCAGCCACGACGGCACCTCGTATGCCTGCTCCGTCTTTTTGCCAACAGGTGCCCCCAGGGCTGCCATGATCAACGCAAACCCCGTGCTAACCACCTTAAAAGCGCATTCCTGATATTCAAAGTGCACCTCCTTTTGGGGTTTCACAATGGAATGTTGGCGCAACCTGCGGTAGACCTGCGAGGGAGTGATACCGACACGCTTGAGGTC
>JAPWUZ010000217.1 GCA_028275265.1 Armatimonadota bacterium
TATCCAGTGCGGCACGTCGCTGTTCCTCGGTGCGCGCCAGAATCATGTCCTGCACGACCGGCAGGCGGTCCTGTTCGAAGAACATGTGCTCCGTGCGGCACAGGCCGATACCCTCTGCACCGAACTCCACTGCCTGCTTGGCGTCGCGCGGGTTGTCGGCGTTGGTGCGCACGCCCAGCTTGCGCCGCTCGTCCGCCCACTGCAGCAGCTCGTGCAGCTCATCGGTGAACATGGCTTCCACCAGCGGCGCCTGCCCGAGGATGACCTCGCCCGTCGAGCCGTTGATGGAAATCCAGTCGCCTTCCTTCACGGTGATGCCGTTGGTGGTAAACTCGCGCTTGTTGAGGTCGATGGAAATCGCTTCACAACCTGCCACGCAGGGGATACCGAAGCCGCGAGCCACCACCGCCGCATGGCTGGTCATACCGCCACGAGCAGTCAAAACGCCCTTGGAAGCGAGCATCCCGTGGATGTCGTCGGGTGTGGTCTCGGGACGCACAAGGATAACCGGCTCTTCCTTACCACGCTCGGCTGCGGTGTCGGCGTCAAAGACGGCTTTTCCAACCGCGGCACCGGGCGAAGCCGCCAATCCCTTGGCGATGACGTTCACCTTCGCCTTGGGGTCAATCTGCGGGTGCAACAGCTGGTCGATATCGCCGGGCTTCACGCGCAGGATGGCTTCGTCCTTGCTGATGAGCCCTTCCTTCGCCATGTCCACCGCAATCTTTACCGCTGCCAGTGACGTGCGCTTGCCCACACGACACTGCAGGATGAACAGGCGGTTCTTCTCCACGGTGAACTCGATGTCCATCATGTCGCGGTAGTGGTTCTCCAGCAGTTTGGCGATTTCGTCGAACTGCTTGTAGATTTCGGGGTTGATGGACATCAGTTCGTCGAGGTGCATGGGGGTGCGGATACCCGCCACCACGTCCTCGCCCTGCGCGTTCACCAGATACTCGCCGTACAGCTTCTTCTCGCCGGTCGCCGGGTCGCGCGTGAACGCCACACCGGTGCCCGAGTCGTCGCCCATGTTCCCGAACACCATTGTCTGCACGTTGACGGCGGTTCCCAAATCCCACGGGATGCCCTCGCGCTCGCGGTAGACCTGCGCGCGCGGGTTATTCCACGAGCGGAAGACCGCCTCAATCGCCAGCTTCAGCTGCTCGAAGGGGTCCATCGGGAAGTCCTTGCCCGTTTCCTCTTTGACCAACTTCAGGTAGTCATCGCACATCTGCTTGAGGGCATCGGCAGGCACTTCCGTATCCAGAGTGACACCGAGCTTCTTTTTGTACTCGTCGAGGATTTCCTCGAACTTGTGCCTCTCCACGCCCAGCACGATGTCGGAGAACATCATGATGAAACGGCGGTAGGCATCATACGCAAAGCGCGGGTTGTTCGACTGCTTGATCAAGCCTTCCACCGTCTGCGTGTTGAGACCCAGGTTGAGGATGGTGTCCATCATGCCGGGCATCGAGAACTTCGCGCCCGAACGGACGGACACCAGCAGAGGGTTCGCCGGGTCGCCGAACTTGCGCCCCATGCGCTTTTCCACTTCCGCCATCGCAGCGCGCACTTCGTCCATTAACCCCTCGGGGAACTGGTTGCCGCTGCGGAGGTATTGCATACACACTTCGGTAGTGATGGTGAAGCCCGGAGGAACTGGTAGACCGATGTTGGTCATTTCCGCAAGGTTTGCACCCTTGCCGCCCAGAAGGTCGCGCATCTGGGCGTTGCCTTCTTCGAAGAGGTAGACACGCTTATTCGCCATATCCTTCCACCCGTCATATAGAGTTTTGCGTCGCCTGTCGGCGAACCGGGCGATGCACTGCATCGCCCTTATATAGGATAACACATTTTTGGCACAGGTCAAGGCGAATGGCAATTATCGCAAGATAAGCACACCGCCCCGCGGGGGAGCGAAAGATGCGTGACCTTTAGCGTTCCTCGTGCCAGAGAAGCGGAACCCCGCTGCGCAACCCGGCATGCGGAAGGGCTTCGTCCCGTGTCGCGAGAGGAAGCCCGAGTTCCAGAGCAAGGCAGAGATACGCAGCGTCATGCGCCGATAACCCATATTGACGAGCGGCAGTCAGCACGGTTCCGAAGACCTTCTGCATGGTGTCGTTGACGACGCTGACAGGCAATTGCTGAATGAGATGCACAAACCTGTCTGCAGTCGAGCTGCCGATTCGTCCTCGCCGCTGTGCCACCAGCAACGCATCACTCACTTCCAGCAACCAGATGGCAGGAACAAAGGCGAGCATGGAAGACAGTGATTGTAGAACCTTTTCTGAGTAAGGATTTGTCTCATCCTCAAAAGCCCAGGAGAGGGTAACGGAAGCATCCAGCACAAAAGCATCCACTGTCAATCGCGCCCCTCCTCGATAAGCTCTCGGATGGAGACACCCTGTAACCTGACTCCCCGACGAAGGTTTTTCAGCTCTTCGATGACGCGGCTGGTTTTACCGACATGCTCCGCACTGCGAACAGGTGCAAGCGTGGCTACCGGGATCCCTCGTCGGGTGATGACGACGCAGTCTCCCTGTTGAACCTGTTCTATCAGGCTGGAGAGATACCTTTGTGCCTGGCGAACACTAACCGTAGTCATGTTCTCACCTCCCGCCATATTATAGCACACCGCCCCGCGGGGTGACGGGGCGGTGTGTTTGGGTAGGGCGGACGGGATGGGGTTACCGGGCAGTTAAGACGGTGGTGCCGTCCTCGGCACGCGAAATCTCCAGTTTCAGTTCCGCCGCTACCTTTTCTAACAGCTCATCCAGTGCCACGCCAGTGGACCTCAGGCTCACACGGGTCAGCGGGTCCGCCTCGCCCATCAGCACCAGAGGCACGCTGTATGCCCCGGCAATGCGCGAAAGCGTTTCCTCCACCGTTTTCTCCTTCACTACCAGCACAGGCTTGGAGTCCTGCGACGAGAGTTCCGCAGGCAACCATGCGCGCAACACGCTGCCGTTGTCCCATGTAACCCGAACCTCCAGCACAGAGGCGCCCGAAGACATGGGCAACACCACCGGCGTCTCTCTGGCAACGAGCCCACGCCACACGGTCTGGCCGCCTGAGGCAACCTCAACCACTGTAGGCTGAGGAGCGTTCAGTTTGAGCATCCAGCGCAGGTCTCCCTGCTCCGCCCGAAACGGCTCGAAGCGCACGGGCAGGATTCGGGTTTTGACCGGTGTTACCGGGCTGCCACCACTCGAAACCACACTCAAAGCGATAGCATCTGTTTGCACGTTTTGCGACCACAGCACCAGCGCAAGGATTGCCAGCACGGCTGCTGCCGCAAAAGCAAACCGCGGACGCCATGCCAGTTCCCACCAGCGCAGGGAGGGCGTGGCTGGCACCCTCGAGTACACCTCCTGCATGATGCGAGCGTGCAGGGAATCGGGTGCCTTCACAGGCTGCACCTGCGCCATCACCCGCCACAGCATCCGAACGTCTTCCAGCTCGGCGCGGCAGGACGGACATCGAGCGGCGTGTTGCTCCATCTTTGCCGCCAGAGGAGGCGCAATGCTTCGCTCGATGTATGCCGATATCAGTTCCCGAAACTGTTCACAACGCATGGTTCCAACACCGCTCTTTCGCCGTGAGGCTCTTCGTTGCGTTTGACGAACTTATCCCCCAAAAAGTTCCCGCGAGGGTTGCAGAATCTCGCGCAACGCCAGCCGGGCGCGGTTCAACCGGCTTTTGACCGTGCCTACCGGCAGATTCAGCATCTGCGCGATTTCTTCATACGAGAGGTTTTCGAAATGGTACAGCACGATGAGGATGCGACGTTCTGGAGGAAGCTGCGCAATTGCCCTCTGCAAGACCTCTTCGCGTTCCTCTTTCTCCACCAGCTCCTCAGGGCCCGGGCTGGTGTCCTCGATCTGGCGCGTGAGGGTATCGCCGTCCAGCTCGAGCTGCTCTTCTAACGATACGTTCTGGCGACCCTTCGACCGCTTGCGCATATCCAGAAAGGTGTTGACCACCACCCGATGCAGCCACGTGCCGAAGTTGGCTTCACCGCGAAAGGTATGTAGCCCCTGAAAGACGCGCACAAAGGCTTCTACCACCACATCGCTGGCATCGTCGTAGTTGCCCGACAGACGGTAAGCCAAGTTGTAAGCCTGCTTCTCGTATCGGCGCACGAGCTCGTCAAACGCTTCGCGGTCGCCGCTACGACATCGCTCAATGAGCTGGCGGTCCTCAAGAGGTGCCATGGTGTACCCCTTATGCTGGCGAGAGAGCGTTTCGCAACGCCTGCTGCTCTTCCTCACTCAACGGGTGAGAGGGCTGCCCCTGCCGCACTGCCTTGGCGTATACCCGCACATCCGAGCGGCTGTAAACGCTCGTCAGGATGATACCATTTTGCAAGGCGTCCAGCATCGCCAGCGAAAAGCTCTGCTGCCCTCCAACATCTTCAAATGCATCATAACGCACCAGACCCACGTGTTGTACACACAGAGGTATGCGGTCTTCGAGGGCGGAAACCCGCTGTTCCACCTGTCGCTGACGAGTATCCACCTCCTCCACCCGGGCAAGGTGGTCCACCAGTACCCTCTCCAAACTGACTCCCGTCGCACCTGCGGTCAACCTTTGTAGACGTCTGTTCAGCGAGCGTACA
>JAPWUZ010000219.1 GCA_028275265.1 Armatimonadota bacterium
TCGATCGGTTGACGCTGAACGAGAAGCGCATCGCGTCGATGGCGGAAGGCATCCGGCAGGTTGCGGCTCTGCCCGATCCGGTAGGCGAAATTGTGGAAGGCTGGAAGCGTCCCAACGGGCTGGAAATCCTGAAGGTGCGTGTGCCGCTGGGGGTGGTCGCCATCATCTACGAATCGCGCCCCAACGTTACCGCCGATGCGGCGGCGCTGTGCCTCAAATCGGGCAATGCGGTCATCCTGCGTGGTGGTTCGGAGGCGTTTCGCTCCAATCAGGCGATTACAGCCAGTCTGGTGCGTGCGATGGAGGGTGCTGGGCTACCGGCAGAGTGCGTGCAGATGGTGCAGACCACCGACCGCGAAGCCGCCACCCATCTGATGCGCCTGAACGGGCTGGTAGACTGCATCATCCCGCGCGGTGGCGCAGGCTTAATCCAAACGGTGATGCAGACCGCTACCGTGCCCGTGATTGAAACCGGCGTGGGCAACTGTCATACTTATATACACGAGGATGCTGACCTGCAAATGGCTTCAGAGGTGGCGTTCAACGCAAAGGTACAGCGTCCCTCGGTGTGCAACGCGATGGAGACCCTTCTGGTGCATTCGGCGGTGGCGGCGGAGTTTCTGCCTGCGTTTGCAGAGCGGTTGAAGGCGGCGGGCGTGGAAATCCGCGGCTGTGAACGCACGCGACAGCTGGTTCCCTGGGCGTTAGAGGCCACCGAAGAGGACTGGTACACCGAATATCTCGCGCTGATACTGGCGGTGAAGGTGGTGGACAGCCTCGACGAGGCAATCGCCCACATCAACCACTACGGCAGTCGCCATTCCGAAGCCATCATCACGCGCAGTCTGGACGCCGCGCGACGTTTTGCCCGCGAGGTTGACGCCGCCTGCGTGTATGTGAATGCCTCCACCCGTTTTACCGACGGCTTTGAGTTCGGTTTCGGGGCAGAGGTGGGTATCAGCACCCAGAAGCTGCACGCACGCGGTCCCATGGGCCTGCGGGAACTGACCACCACCAAATTCGTCGTTTACGGCGATGGGCAGGTGCGAACATAACAATGCGCACAGGGATACTGGGCGGGACGTTTGACCCCATCCATTACGCCCATCTCTTTGTGGCTGAAGAGGCGCGTCAGCGTTTCGAACTGGAGCAGGTGGTGTTCGTCCCCTGCGGCATTCCGCCGCATAAGAAGAGCTATGCGGTCTCGCCGGCGGAGCATCGGTTCGCCATGACTCTGCTGGCAACGGCAAGCAATCCCCATTTTCGCGCCTCCCGCATCGAGATCGAGCGTGGAGGTGTGTCCTACACGGTGGATACTCTGGAGCAGTGGCTCAGCCTCTATCCGCATCACGAGCTGTTTCTGATTATGGGGGCGGACTCGCTAGCATACATGACTTCCTGGAAACAGCCCGAGCGCATCTGCCAGATGGCGCATATCATCGCCGCTTCGCGCCCCGGCTTTGACCTGGCGAGTTTGCACCTGCCCGATACGCTGTGCCGTCGCGTCTACGTGATGGAGATGCCTTTGCTGGATATCTCCGCCACCGACATCCGCAATCGGGTGCGACGCGGCGCGTCCATCCGTTACCTGACGCCCGATAGCGTGGTTCAGTATATCCTGAAGCATCAGCTTTATCGCAACGAACCGCTGGAGGAGCCGAATGAGTTTTGAGACGCCTGCTGGCGAGCGCGTCTGGATACGTCGTGTGCTGTGGGCACTGGTGTCGGTTGCGGTCATCGCGGCGGCTGGCATCGCAGGGGCGCTTCTGGGATATAACCAGCATGCGACCAAACCCGTTACGGTGCAGGAGCTGATGACCCCAGCCTTCGCGGGGATGCCGCGAATACGCATCCTCGCTCTGGGAGTAGACCAGGAATCGGGCAATACGGATACCATCATCGTGGCGACGGTAGATTTCGAGAAGAAAGCGGTGTACGCGCTCTCCATCCCGCGCGATACCCGCGCCGATATTCCGGGACACCGCACCTTCAAGGTGAATGCGGCTTACGCCTGGGGTGGATTGAACACGGCGAAGCAGACGGTAGAAAACCTGCTCGGTGCTCCCATTGACCGCGTGGTGCTGGTGCGACTGGAGGGGTTCAAGCGAATCGTGGACCTGCTGGGCGGGGTGGAGATAGATATCGAGAAGGACATGCACTACGTGGATCGCAAGCAGCGACTATACATCCACCTGAAAAAAGGCTATCGCCTGCTGGATGGCGAAAAAGCCATGCAGTATGTGCGTTTTCGACACGACCCTCTGGGCGATTTGGGACGCATCCAGCGCCAGCAGAAGTTCCTGAAAGCACTGGCAGCGAAAATGTTCCAGTGGCAGGAACTGGACAGGCTGCCGGAGCTCACCCGCCAGATTATGGAGCAGCTGGAGACCGACATGACCACGCGCGAAGTGCTTCATCTGGCGCGATTCGCCAAGGACCTGCCGCCGGAGCGCATCTTTATGGGGGTATTACCAGGTCAACCGCAGAACATCGATGGCTTGAGTTACTATATCCCTGATGAAACGCGCGTGACCCACGCGCTGGACGAACTGGAGCAGAGCGCACTGTCTCAAACCAATTCCGAAGGGGGGAATCAGACGCCTTGACAGCAGAACAGAAGGTGGACATCATCGTACGAGCCGCTGAGGAGGTAAAGGCGGAAGACGTTTCGCAGATCGACCTGCGCGGCAAGACCATTCTAGCGGATTACTTCCTGCTGATGAACGGGCGCTCCAGCATTCAGGTACGCGCCATCGTGGACAAGATTATCGAGTTCATGGAAGAGGCAGGAGAGCGCGAGGTGCGTCTGGAAGGGTATGTACGCGGAGAGTGGGTACTGCTGGACTACGGCGACGTGGTGGTGCACGTGATGCAGCCCGAGGTGCGCGAGTTCTACGCGCTGGAGGAGTTCTGGCGCGGCGCGCCGCTTCTGGATAAACGGGGGTAAGTGACAATGCCTGCCGGGGACGAGGACGAACTCCGACGTGAGCAGATAGAAAAGCTGCTTCGCGAAGCCTACCTCTATCAGATGCGCAACGACCTGCTGCGGGCGGAGGAACGCTGTCGCCAGCTGCTGGAACTGGACGCCAGCAACGCCGAAGCGCTGGAACTGCTGGGCGACATTCAAGAGCGCACAGGGCGCATCGAGGAGGCGGTGCAGTCCTTCCGCAAAGCACGCGACCTTTCTCCGGTGGATTCGCCGCGCTATGCCTCTGCCGAACGCAAATACGCCGCTGCCCTACTCAAGCAGCGGGGCATCTCCGCTGCCGACCTGCCTGAGGAACCCGCCAGCCCTCTGCTGGCTATCGCTGCCTCACTTGTCTTTCCCGGGCTGGCTCAGTGGCTGATGAACGACAGGGTGAAAGGCGCAGTGCTGATCGCGATATGGCTGGTGCTCTGGCTGCTCATGGCGTTTTCTCCGTGGGGCGCACAGAATATCGAACGGGGCGGTGGAGCGTTCCTTTTCCTCGCTTCGGTGATGGCGTCGGTGTACGTGGTGAGCCTGATTGACGCCTTCCAGACCGCCAAACGCGGTGGACCACGTCGCAAGCAAAAGTCGGGCTGGGAGGTTTAGGCAACCCGCTCGTACCGCTCCAGCGGAACCTCCCCCTCGAAAGGTTGTCCCTTTGCCGTTGCTTCTACCGCTCGCACCAGCAGTTCGCCGATGCGGTAGTAACCGTAAAACCCCGCGCCGGCGATGTGCGGCAGGATAATCACATTGGGCAGATGGCGCAAAGGATGGTCGGGAGGAAGCGGCTCGGGGTCGGTTACATCCAGCACCGCCACAAAACGCCCAGTACGTGCCTCTTCCAGCAAGGCATCGTGGTCTATCACCTTACCGCGACTGGTGTTCACCAGCACGCTGTTCTCACGCAGCAAGCGCAGATGCTCCCTCCGAATCAACCCCACTGTCTCAGGCAGAAGGGGAGTATGCACACTGACGATGTGCGACTCACGGAAGAGCGTCTCCAAATCCACAGGTTTCAGGCGCATGCGCCGCGCCTCCTGCAGTGGCAGAAAGGGGTCGTAAACCAGAATGTGGGTACGGAAAGGACGAAGCAGCCGAATCACCTCTCTGGCGACCGTGCTGCACGAAACCAGCCCCACCGTTGCGCCCAGAAGGTACTGCCCGTTCACAGGAATAGCCGGGTCGCGCCAGACGCCGCGCTCGCGGTAGGCAAGGGCATGGTCCATCCATCGGCGTGCTCCCATAATCATCATCCCGATGGTAGCTTCTGCCACATTGAGCGCAATCGCACCGTTGCCGCTGAACACGCGGATGCCGCGCGGGATGAGAACACGTTGCACAGCATCCTGCGAGAGCATGAACTTCACCGAACCTGCGGCGTGCGCAATCAGCCGGAGCCTTTCCGCCTTCTGCAGTACCTCGTCTGTCAAACGCGGACTGCCCCAGGCGGTTACCAGCACTTCAAAGTCACCGATGCGCTCTGCCACGTTTTCAGAGGTACAGGGCACGGTGTGGTCCCATTCCACTACCTCCGCGCCGCGACAAAGGCGATTCCACCAGTATGACGTGAACGCCAGTTCGGTATGGTCGGATTTGGGCAGGTATAACACCTTCAATCGCTCCGTGTGCATGGA
>JAPWUZ010000220.1 GCA_028275265.1 Armatimonadota bacterium
CGGTAGACCGCGTGGTGAAGCACGGTGAGTCGTGGCGGTGGCAGGAGTTTACCCTGACCGCTTACCACTTCCCGGGGCAGAGTCTGTACCACGGCGGGCTGCTGGTGGAAGGTCATGGACTGCGCCTGTTCTTTTGCGGCGACTCTCTGACACCAACCGGGCTGGATGACTACTGTGCCTTCAACCGCAACCTGCTGGGCGAAGGCGTAGGCTACGATTTTTGCCTGCAATTACTGGAAAACCTCCATCCCGATATGCTTTTCAACTGCCACGTGGGCTCGCCTTTCGCTCCGTCGCCTGATGACCTGAAGAGGTGGCGTCAGATGCTGAGGGAACGGGTGTCCTTGTTGAAAGACCTTCTTCCCTACGACAACCCGAACGAGGGCATAGACCCCTTTAGAGCCAGCGACAGGTGAATATCTTGACTTGTCCATCCTGTCGCCTATACAATAGAACCATGAGCAACGGTCAAATCATTCCGTTTCACGGCGACCTCCTGGATGACGTGGTGCTGTTACTCCAGCAAACTCTGCACGCCGACCCCATTTCGCACAGTCTGTTCGTGCGCAAGGTGCTGATCGACCCCAATTTCGAGCCGGAAGGTGCGCCGATTGCCTTAGTGGGCGGACAGGTAGTCGGCTTCGGGTTGAGTATCGCCCGCCGCCTGCCTCTGGAAGACGCCCCTCCGGACTTCGATAGAGGCTACATCACCCTTCTGGGCGTTCATCCCGGCTTCCAGCAGCAGGGTATCGGCACGCAGCTGTTGCAGAGGATGGAGGAGTATCTGCGTTCCAGGCAGCGGCGCCTGGCTCTTGTCTCGCCGTATTCGCCCAACTACTTTACCCCCGGCGTGGACGTGAATGCCTACGCGGGCGGGCTACAGTTCTTCCTTAAAAACGGCTATCAGGAGGTTTACCGTCCCATTGCGATGGACTGCAACCTGTTGAACCTGCGCGTGCCGGAGTGGGTTCAGCAACGTGAAGAGGCTCTGCTACAGGAAGGGCTGGTAGTGGAACACTACCGCCCGGAGTTAATACCTGCACTGTTCCGCTTCCTGAAAGCCGAGTTCCCCGGCGACTGGCAACGCTTTGCCCGTGACGCTATCGCCCGAATCGAACAGGGCGATACTCCCACAAGATTGTGGATCGCGCATGAGAAGGACGAAGTTGTGGGATACAGCCACTTTGAGGGCGAGCGTTTCGGACCTATCGGAGTGTCGCAGTCGCAGCGTGGGAGGGGTATCGGGCAGGTGTTAATGTATAAAACCCTGCAATCCATGCGCCTGTTGGGTCTGCACACTGCCTTCTTCATGTGGTCGGATGACCGTACCGCGCAAAGGCTGTATCATGCAGCGGGCTTTGTGGAGACCCGAAGGTTCGCACTGCTACGGAAGGAGTTGTCCAATGGCTGAGAGCGTGGACATTTTAGCGATTGGGGCGCACATCGGCGACGTGGAAATCGCCTGCGGGATGGCGCTAGCCGCGCACGTCCGTCAGGGCAGGAGGGTGGCGATACTACACCTGACCCCTGGTGAGAAGGGACACCCTGCCCTGTCGCCCGAGGAGTACGCGAAGCAGAAAACCGCAGAAGCACGCGAGGCAGCGGCGGTATACGGAGCGCAGGTGTACTTTCTGGATTACCGCGACGGCGAGCTGCCCGTGAATGACGAGGTACAGTTCCAGATTTGCGACGTGATTCGCGCCTGCCGACCACAAGCCATCCTGACGCACTGGCAGGGTAGCATCCACAAGGACCATACCGCCTGCGCTCTGAATATCCCGAACGCTATCTTCTACGCGGCAATAAAGGGTTTTGTGCGCAAAGACCCACCCCACTGGGTGCCCCGCCTCTACTTTGCCGAAAACTGGGAAGACCGCGAGGGGTTCGAGCCTGAAATCTTTCTGGAGGTTACCGAAGAAGACATCGCTTTGTGGCAAACAGCGGCGGAGAGACTGGAACTGTTCCGGGGTGACGTGTCTCGCTTCCCCTATGTGGATTACTATAAGGCGCTGGCGCGAGTGCGGGGAGCGGAGATAGGCTGCCAGTATGCGGTGGCGTTCGCCGTGCCGCCCAGCGCGCACCGCAGGCGCGTGAGTAGCCTGCTGGGGTAGAATCAAGCCGGAGGTGACAACCGTGACAACAGCAACGGTGGAAATGGAGCGGGCAGAGGAACAGATTAGCCTGCTTTTAGGCAAGGAGCCAATGACCTTCGAGCAATACCTGCAGACCTTCGGAGAGGACGATGACTATGAACTTATCGACGGGGTGCCGGTAGAGAGAATGTCTGCACAACTGGACCACGAGCGTCTGTATGTATGGCTGCTGACCCTGATACACGGAATAGCCGAAGCAAAACAGCTTGGCATCGTGCTGGGCTCCCGTTCCGCGGTGCGCATCAGTAACTTCCGCGCGAGGCTGCCCGACCTGCTATACGTTCGTGCAGAACGCATGGACATCGTGCGGCAGCTGGCGATTTACGGTGCGCCCGACCTGATTATGGAGATTGTGTCGCCGCACGACCGCCGCTCCGATGTGCTGCAGCGCGAGGCAGACTATCGCACACTGGGCGTCGAAGAGATTTGGATGATTGACCGCCGCCGAAAGGTGGTACGGTTACTCCAACGCGCTGGCGAAGACTACTCAGTACAGGAAGTGTCGAGCGGCGTGGTGGAAAGCCGTGTCATCCCGCACTTGCGGTTGCAGGTGGAGTGGTTGTTCAGCGACGAGCGACCAGCAGTGCGTGAAGTGCTGAGGGATTTAGGTCTATGAGTGAACCTTTCACGATCCATCTCGCCCATAGCCCCGACGCCGACGATGCGTTCATGTTTTACGCCCTTGCGAAAGAGATTATCGATACCGAGGGGCTTCGTTTTGAACACGTCCTGCGCGACATCCAGACACTGAACGAATGGGCGCGCGAAGGCAAAATGGAGGTTACCGCCATCTCCGTGCACGCCTACGCCTACGTACGCGACCGATACGCCATCCTGACCTCCGGCGCGAGTATGGGTAATGGATACGGTCCCCTCGTCGTCAGCGCAGAACCGATGTCTCCTGAAGACCTGCACAACGTCACTATCGCCGTGCCGGGATTGCTTACCAGCGCGTATCTGGCGCTGAAGCTCTATCTCCCCGAAGCGCGCACCATCGTGATGAACTTCGATGAAATCCTGCCGGCGGTGCAACAAAAGCGGGTGCTGGCGGGTCTCTTGATTCATGAAGGGCAGCTCACACACCGTGAGGCAGGGGTTCACAGTGTCGTAGACCTCGGTGCGTGGTGGAAGCAACAGACTGGGCTCCCTCTGCCGCTGGGAGTGAACGCCGTGCGCCGCGACCTGTCGCCGGACGTGCAGCAGCGCATTGCTCGCATCCTGAGGCGCAGTATCGAGTACTCCTTGCAACACCGGCAGGAGGCATTGCAGTACGCTCTGGATTTCGGCAGGGGCATCGGGCAGGATGTGGCTGACCGCTTCGTGGGCATGTATGTGAACGAGTGGACGGTCGACATGGGAGAAGCAGGCAAAGAGGCGATACGGCTGTTCCTCGCGAGGGGCGCAGAGGTGGGGATAATTCCTCCTGTGGGGGAGGTTGAGTTCATAGAATAGCGACCATATCGTCCCACGCAACTGAAGGAGGTGTTTCTCAGTGAAGAGACGTCTCTCGCTAACAGCCTCGTTGCTGGTGCTGGTGGTCACCGCGGGGTGCGTGGAATTGCCCGGCTGTGGAGTCGGGGTGGATTTCTCACCCGATGGCAAACAGATAGCTTTCACGTGGATGTCCAGAGACGGACTGCGCCTTGCTATCACCGACTCGGAAGGCAAGCAGATGCGTATCCTTCCACAGTCTGAGAACCCCGGACCGCCGTTGTGGTCACCGGACGGAAAGTATCTCCTTTTCACCACAGATACAGACCTGGTTCTCTACGACCCCGCTCAACAATCCGCACGCAAAATCGCCACACAGATAGTGCCCGGTGCCTACGCATGGAGCGGCGACGGCAGCCAGATAATCTGCCTCGGCGCACCGGCGTCAAAATCCGGTGACCAGCCGGCGCGGGCACTCTGGATATCTGTGCCCAGTGGAGAGGTGCTAACGCGCACCGACCTTCCGCCGAAACTGGAACCACCATCATCTGAGCTGCCGCGGGTAACGGTTGCCTCTCTGCCTGCGACGTGGGGCATTGCCTTCATCGACTCAGGTAAGAACCTGCACAGCGTGGAGGCAGGCAAGGTATACCGCATCACCAGCACAGGGGATGTGCAGTCCCTCAGGGTCAGTCCAGATGGCACCCTGCTTCAGTGGGTGCGGTCGCCGAAGGGTTCGCCGGTTCTTGTGGTGCATAGCTACGACCTCAACTCGCGCACTGTCACCGGCACGCCTGTCCGCATCGAGCTGCGGCGGTTGCCACATCTTCAGGGCTACACGGTAGGATGGGCTTTCGGTGTCCTCTCCCCTGACGGGCAGAAAATGCTCGTCACCGCTGTGTTTAACCGTGAAGCAGGCGGAGAGAAGATGCAGTATTCTGCCGTGTATCTGGTAGAACTCGCCAGCCGTGAGGTGCGCCTGCTTCGTCAGCAAAAACCTGCGAAG
>JAPWUZ010000221.1 GCA_028275265.1 Armatimonadota bacterium
CCGAGCGTGAGGCTTCGCGAATCTTCTGCTCGAGCGCTTCATACACCGCGTAATGGTTCAGTAGTCCGGTGACGGCATCGCGGTGCCGATAGAGTTCCGAAACCTCCTTTAGGCGGGCATGCAGGTACTGATTCCGCCACCACATCGCCCATGCCCATGCCCCCAGCAGCATGCCGGGCGCGCTCATTACCGCCAGCGCCACGCCATCGGTATAATCACGCAGCAGCATCAGCAATGCCCATACACCAGCAGCCGAACCGAGAACTATACGCAGAGCGTGGTACCATCTCCCGCCATGCACGCCTGTGTGGAAACGGTGATACGGGATAATGGTGGCAAAAATAGCAAGACACGGGATGAAAAGCAGTACAGCCTCTGTTTCGCCTCGCCTGCCCATCAGGAAGTCAGGTGAAGTGAAAGCCAGTGATAACGGTAACAGCATGTAGACACTGTCAACCAGTGCCACCAGTAAAACCATGAGAATCCTCCCTGATGATGTTGCCTGCCCTTCCGTAGGCGTGGCTTCGGGATACCGCCTCAGGCAACCACTTTGGTTGTTCCATACACTGCAAGGATTCACGCAGGCAATTGTGTTGGGTTTCCCCTGTTACCGGTTGTTATGGTATAATGCTCGTGCTGTAGCACACCGTTTTGACAGGGGGGAGCCCATGCGCTATCTGACCGTTCAGGATGTCATCTGGATAAACACCGCCGTCACCGGCCGTCCGCAGCATTACCATTTTGACCGTTTAGAAAACGCGGTGTACAGCCAGTATTCTTACGGGGATAGTCGTGATGCGCTGAAACAGGCGGCGAGGATGTTTCGTCATCTGCTGCAGGATAAGCCGTTCAGCGAGGGGAATGAGCTGACCGCCTTGGTAGCCACTCTCGCTTTCCTGCGCCTGAACGGGTATGCCCTGCAGGTAAAGCCCGACGAGGCACACGAGATTCTGGAGCAGATATCGCGGGGACAGATAAGCCCAAAGGAGTTTATCCAGCAGAGGGCGCAGCCTGTGGAGGGTGAAGCAGGTGCCCTGCGCCAGGTGGCGGCTCAGATTTGTGCTTCCCTGCACCTGCCGATGAAGGCGGCACTGGCAGAAGCACATTAGTTTCTCCAGAAAAGGCGGCACGACGGATATGCAACTCAAGCAGGTACAGATTAGCCTGAACGCACCTATCGGGCAGCTGGGCGAGGTGCGCAAGAGCCATGTGCTGCAGGCGCTGGGGGTGCCGTTTACTATTCAGCCCGCGCCCATTCCCGGCTTTGTGGCATACGTGGACCCGCTCCACCGGCGCAGTGTGATGCTGGCAGAGCACCAGATTATCTTCATCCACGAGGGCGAGAACATCTCCCCTGACTTGCGCGACGCCGAGCGCATTCTGGTTCGCACCCGTGATGCCCTCCTGCTGGATGACCGATTCGTCGCAGGCATTCAGTGGATTGCACACCACGAAGCGGAAGGTGCCGCCACGGAACTGTCGGTCGAGCGTTTTCTGCGCCTCAGTGCGTCCGAGGTTCGCGCTCTGTTCGAGCAGGGCTTGCGCGGCATCGGCTTGAGGTTCACGTACGAATCGCCACCTTTCACCTGCGATCTGCGCATCGAGCCGTTCTACGCGGATACCGCCTTCTTTTTCATTCAATTCAACGCGGCGCACCCGCAACCGCTCTCGTTGGAAACCATTCTGCTTCGTGCGGCAGAGTTTGGGGAGTACGTGCGCGACGAGGCGGAAGAGGTGCTTGCCTCGCTGTTGCAGGGGTGAGAGCAATACCTTTGCGCTGGAAACAGGTGCTGGAAACCGTACTGCCGCTGGCGCTGGCAGTGGTGGTGGTGCAGCTGAAAGGCTTCCTGCACCAGATGGCAGGCACCAACGTATCAACGCTCCTGCTGGCACTGGTCGTCATCGCCTTCCTGATACCACAGCTGCGACGTTACACACTGGTGGTGATATGCTTCGGCGTCTGCGTGTTTTCGTTGCACCGGACGTGGGAGGGCATTCGGACGGTAAACTGGCAGGATGCAGTGTGGAGCGATTATGCGTTTATCATCATGTGGCTGGGCATCGCTCTGTTCAGCGGTGCGGCAGGCATCGGCGAGATATGGTTTGAAAGCCCGCGCTGGTCGCAACAGAGCTACCTCATGGCGGTTGCGCTGTATTTCATCGGGCATGGCGGCTCGGAGTGGCTACAGGGCAAGCCGATGTTTGCCCTGTTTCTGGTGCTGGTGGGAGTGGTGGCATTCGGTGGTGTGTTGTGGGTGGGAAGCGGGAGCAGAACCTCTCTGCCCGAGACGTCGTCCCACCGTTCCCGTCGGCGCGTTCGCTGGATTCACGAAGACTCCCCATCGGAAGAATCGCACACTCCCCCCGCGTAGTGCCCTGCTCAACGGGCTTGCTGAGACAGGTGTTGCTTGAGCAGGGCGAATAATGTTCCGGTATGTACCACCCTGGTGCCCGGGTAGTTCTGCTCGATGGCACGCTTCAGCTCCAGATGGTGCGAAGGTGTCCACAGGATGGTGCGGAACAGCAAGAACTGAGGCTTCTCACCGGTGAGGCGACTGCCCACGATATTCAGCGCGTGTGGCATCTGCAGCCCGCCGACGCCGGGCAGGTCATCACGCATGCGCAGATAGGGCATCCCGCTGTGTATTCCCCGCTCGGGTATCTTCTGCGCAGCAATGCCGCCCGGAGAAAATCGGGCATAAGCATCCAGTCCCTGCTCGTCCAGCCCGCGCGCGTTACCGTCGATGATAAAACCGGTGATACGGATATCCCAGCGGCTGTACTCCCGCTGGCAGTGTGTCTCCCACGCCTTCCAGCCATCCGGCAAGCCGCTATGGGGACGAGGACGGCTCAGATAGCCGGGGTTCAGGTAACCCGCGCCCGTGTCGCCAGCGATGAAATAGTCCAGAGAAGAAGCGTTGCGCCGCACGAAATGCATGCCCACCGGAAAACGATGCGCGAGATTGGGATTAAACGCCCACGCCAGCGGCACCCTGCCTCGGGCCGGGTCGCTCCACAGGCGGGGCACCATGCGATAGAACCACGCGCTCGAGTCGTAATCGCCGACATAAAACGCGATGAAGCTGTAAGGTGCCACCATTCCGTTGGAGAGCACGTAGCCCTCGCGCTGTAGGTCATCCAGAGTGGGATGAGGCTGAGTATAACGCTTCTGTAACGGATAGTGCATGAAAAAGGAGGCGTTCGCCATGGCACCGATGGCGGGAGCATCGGCATCCAGATAGGCATTAAAGCACGAAGCAATCTCTACAAATCGCCATTCCGACTCCACTGCCCCATGTGGTTCGCCTACCGCGTCGGTATACTTGAAATCCCATGGCACAAAGCCGCCGATGTGTGTCATTCCTCCGCCGGTGAGGTCATAGGATGCCATCAGTATCGCCTTCAGCGTGCGGTTATCCGCGCCCAGCGGCTGTTCGGGGTCGTCGGACGGCTTCACATCTTCCCAGGGCGACAGGTCAAAGAAGAAACCCTTGCGAGCGATAAAGTAGTCGTGGTTACACAGCATCGTGCGCTCGATGGGCAGTCGCACCCTGCCCGTGAGCCAGTCCGCGTCGCTGTAGTAGCCAAGTACCCCCGGCGCGCATTTGCCCTTGCGCAGATAGGTGCCCATCGCCCACATCAGCGCATCGCACTTCGCGCTGCCCGTGCTGGGCAAAGCAAGAGGCCCCAGACTACCCTTGCCGGTGAAGAGGGGGCTGCCATCCTTCCTCAACAGTGCAAGACGCACGGGTAGCCCACCCGTGCCCTGCGTTAAACGAGTGTAGAGGGAACCGACATCGGGGTCATAGCGTACCGGCAGCAGGTTATCCACTCCGGCGGCGGTGGAGGCTACCAGCGCGGTAGCAGGCACGCGCTCATCCCAGACAACCAACCCATTGACCGACCGTCGGAATCGCTGCACCAGTTCCAGCACGTCGGTGACTTTTTCTATCTTTGCACGATCAAGCCATTCGCCCTGTTTGCGCAGGTGCTCGAGCCAGTAGAGGTCGGTACCCCCTCGTCCATCGTTCCCCACGAAAAGCACGTAGAGCCGGGGCTGACGACGGTTGACGATGCCCTGCAGGGCGGTTACCAGGTGCAGTTCGTCCCATGCTTGCCGCCTCTGGCGCGAATCGGAGAAGTCTATACGATGCAGATGAGTCAGGTCATACAGTACGATGGTGCCTGCAAACTCTGCGGAGGTCATCGCAGTTTCCTTCTCTTTTTCGAGGACGGGATGTGCAGTCGGACGCGATGTTTCGAGATGGTTCTGCGATTTGCCCTGATACCCCAGCGTTCGTAAAGGATGGCGGCAATCTCCTCATCGTTATAAGGATGTTCGGGGTCCTCGGAGTGTACCACCTCCTGTATCGCCTGCTGGATGCTCAGGGCCGGTGTGAAGAAATCGGAGAAGGGAATCAGGTCGCCGTTTGGGATTTGCACCCATTTGTTGGATATCGCCCGGCTGACGGTGGACTCGTGAATACCCAGTTGCTCGGCTATCTGTGTGCGCGTGAGAGGTCTGAGAAATGTGTAGGAGCCGGTTTCGATAAA
>JAPWUZ010000019.1 GCA_028275265.1 Armatimonadota bacterium
CTACCGAAGGGCAAACCCTCCGCCGTGCCCTGCACCTCCACAAACTTGCCTTTGCCGGTCATCACCACGTTCATGTCCACCGAGGCTTGATAATCTTCGTCGTAGCAAAGGTCAAGCAGGTCTGCACCACCGACCACCCCCACGCTCACAGCCGCCACGATGTCGTCCAGAGGCATGTGCTTGATCATGCCTTTCTGGCGCATCCACTGCAGAGCCTCCGCCAGCGCGACGAAACCGCCGGTGATAGATGCAGTGCGTGTGCCTCCATCTGCTTGCAAAACATCGCAATCAATGGTGATTGTGCGTTCCCCCAGGCTTTCCAGTTGTACCACCGAGCGCAACGCGCGTCCGATGAGCCGCTGTATCTCCATCGTGCGTCCGCCCGGAGCGCCTTTGGTAATCTCACGCGGGGTGCGCTGGCGACAGGAACGAGGTAGCATCCCGTACTCCGCCGTTACCCAGCCAGTCCCCGTGCCTTTGAGAAAAGGCGGGACGCGGTCCTCTACCGAGGCAGTACAAATGACGCGGGTATCGCCTGCTTCAATGAGGCAAGAACCTTCCGCGTACTTCATCACCCCCCGCGTTAAACGCAGGGGACGCAGCTCCTGTGAGCCGCGCCCATCAGGACGTGCCATGAACCGACCCCTTTCTGCTGAATTGCGTCACTAAGATTATAACTGAAAAGCGCCTGCAGCGGAAGCCGGAAGCAACAAAATGGCGCCCCCGAGAGGAATCGAACCTCCGCACCCGGCTCCGGAGGCCGGCGCTCTATCCACTGAGCTACGGGGGCGCACTCACATCTTTATTATAACCTCAGTTGCCGCTGTTGTCAAAGCCTAAGATCCGGAGCGCGGGCGGCGCAGAAATTGCAGCTCGTTCATGGTTGCCCGCGAAGCCATTCTCACGAACGCCGCACCCCGATAGGGCATCACCACACTGCCCCACCACACTGCCTGCCTGCCGATGAAAGCACACCAGTCCTGAAACTCCTGCCTACCCTGCGGCAGGCGCAAAGCGGTTAGCCGTGCCCCAGCCTTTCGCAAATGCACGGTGCGCTCGTGCAGGTCTGCATCCTCAGCGTACAGGACGGTGACCTCTACGCCTGCTCGCAACAGGTTCAGCAATAAGCCTGCCAGCATTTCTCCATCGTCGCGGCGCAGCAGAGGCTCCATTACGGTGACGGACCCTCTTCCTCGCATCGCTTCACGCAGGTCCTGTTGGAGCATCTGGACGAAATCCGTTTCGCCCACCCATCGCCACAGGCGATTGTTATCCATGGCTACACCTGCGAAACGTGAACCATCTATCACGGTTCCCTCACTGCGGATGCGCTGCAGGATGTACCGGAGCAAAGCCTGCGGAGGCAGTTTGCGCTCCAGATATCCCGCGTCACCCACCAGATAGAGCTGCTGCTGTGCCCGCGTTACTGCTACATTCAGCAGGCGCGTGCTCTCCTCGGCGGGACTACTGCCACGCAGGAACTGCCCTACCCACCCGAATGGCGGGGCGTCTACACAGTCGAAAAGGATAACCTGTCTTTCCTCGCCCTGAAAGCGGTGCACGGTAGCTACGCGCACCTCGTGCGCCAGGTCGCAATCCAGCAGCATGGCGTGTATCAAAGATGCCTGGGCGTTATAGGGGGTCACGATGCCGATGCGTGCAAAGGGGTTTTCGCTCAGCAAACGCTGCGTCAGTCCCACGCATACCAGCGCGCTCGCGACGTTGAAGTGGGAATACCCGCTGGTGCGGTCGGAACAGGCTCGCAGGGGGGCGGTATCTACCAGGTAGAGGCAACCCTCTGGGGTGCTGTGAAGGTGTTCGGGAGTACGAAGCATTCCTTCGTACATAGGCTCGTTCACCAGCTCGCAGATGGGCGTTCGCATGCGCCACTGTTCCGCCAGAGAGACCAGATTCCAGCGGTGCTGAACGCTCCCATCGGGCGTGACGATGCCCGCTTGCTGGAAGATGTCCGTGTTCAGCCACTGCGCGGCTTCCTCCCCCTGCGCCATGCTGATAGGTGGCAGCTGTCGGAAATCGCCACCGATAACCACCCGCTTCCGACACAGGGCAGAAAGCGCTGCGACATAAGGCAACGGTGCCATGCTCCCCTCGTCTATCAGCAGTACATCGAATCGCCGCTCACGCAGGTAAGGGTCGGTCGCCGCTTTTGCCAGTGTGCAGGCAATCAGTTGCGCCTTCTCTATCAGCCGTCTTCTCTCGTGCTGGGAGCCCTGTTCGCTTCTGCTGCGGCTGTCTTCAGGTGCATTCGCTGTCCCGTGTGGCTCCAGATGGCTGCTCAGCAGGAGTGGTTGCAGCGCGGGCAGTTCGGACACTCCCAGACGCAATATCGCTCCCTGAGCCATCCTGCGCGCCCATTCGCTGTCGGAGCCTACTGCGTCCAATAATTTCGTCAAAGCGCGGTCTACCGCGACGTTGGTGTTAGAAACAAGTAATACGCTCTCGCCTCGGTGCACGCAAGCCTCAGCAATCCACGCCAGCGTGGTAGTTTTGCCCGTGCCCGGTGGTCCCCAAACAAACAGTACCGGTGCCCTCGCCGAAAGCTCAATGGCGGCAAGTTGCTCGGGGTTTGGTCGCTCATAGGCCGGAGCATGCTGCTGCATACAGCGCAGAAGATGGGAGACCTCGCCGTCAGCGGAAGTCTCCGCCAGGCTCCGTAGCCCCAGAACCGCCTCCGCCGTGGCTATCTCGAAGTGACGCGGGGAACGGATTTGCTCTTCCAGAAGCTGGTGAAGCCGTTCCAGAATAAAGGTGAGGTCGATCAAAAGCTGGCACGCGCCCAGAGACTCGCCGAGGTCGGCGGTAACCACGTGCACCTCATATCCCAGCGCAAAGATGACCTCGCCCGGTACTTCCACTTCGCCCGTATCGACCACCACAGGGGCGTCTTCCAGAGAAGGATGTACTTGTTTGGCGGTCTCAAAGCGGTACACAGCTGTCCCTTCTTCCGTCTGGCGGATTCGCTCTGCCCACACGGCGCGCAGGCTTTTGAGGTTCGCTTTGTCCGCTTGCTGGGCAATGATTTCCGCTTCTACGGCCTCTTTGAGGTTTTCGTACAGAGCCATGATGTTCATACAGGTATTATGCGCATGGGACAAGCGGTTGTCAACCAACACCGATGGGAAGATAGAGCAAAAGAAGGAAAAGGTCAGGAGGAAACCCCTCCTGACCAGTCCAGTACTTGACCGCTATAGCGTCGAGCAGTTTGCAGGGTCTTCGTATGCGTAGTTGGGAGGATTGCCCGGATAGAAGTTCTCGGGCTTCAGACCGGGCTGTCGGATCCATTTGGCATGTCCGTCTGCGAACACGAAGTTCGCACCGTTCGCGTGGCGCCAGTGAATGGCAAAGCCCGACTGCCCGCGCGAGGCAGCATACGGATGGAAGGCATCGTATCGCTGCTGACAGCGCACCGACGCCCAGTCTGGGAACCCCCCACCAATGTCGTTGTGGTGCCAAGGGTTCATGGTCGACGCTGCGCGAATCAGACTGCCGTTGCCGAACCAGTCGTTAACGCCGGTCTCGCCGATGATAATCGCGTCAGCCACACGCTCATAGGCGGCAAGCGATACACCCCATCCTACATGCCAATTTCCAGCGTACGCTGGACCAGCCGCGCCGTTTTCGGTGCGGGTCATATCCGTCGGGTTGACGCGGGGTGCGCTGGGGCACAGAAACACACCGTTGTTTTTCACGTAGGGGTAGATTCGCTGTGGCCAGTGGATGGCAGTACCGTCAGGCTGCGGAAACCACCAGAGCAGAATCGTGGTCTCATCATAATCCTGAGCGTACATCGCCATCGCAGTAGCCAGCTGCTTCATGTTCGACAGGCAGGCAGTCTGCCTAGCTTTGTCCCGTGCTTGTGCAAACACAGGGAAGAGAATCGCCGCCAGGATCGCGATAATCGCGATCACCACGAGCAGTTCGATCAGGGTAAAGCCGCGTCTGGACACGGTTGAAACCTCCTTTTGTTGCGTAATCGATTTCGCACCTTCATAGTAGCATACTCTGCTTCTCGTTGTCAAGCAGTGCCGGGTGCCTGCGAACGATGATGCTGTTACGCCTCGTTGGTCTGGTACTGCGCTCCACACGATTGCCGGACAACCAGCTGCGGAGCCAGAAGAATCTGCTGCGGCGGCGTCGACCTGCCTTTGTGTATCCTCTCCAGCAAGAGGGCAGCAGCCTGCTGACCGATCTCACGCATCGGCTGTGCCACCGTGGTGAGCGGGGGCAAGAAGAACTTGGCAGTGTCCTGATTGTCAAAGCCCACTACCGAAACGTCATCCGGCACGCGGATGCCACGTGCTTGCAGGGCACGGATAGCACCGTAAGCCACATCATCGTTGACCGCAAAAACGCCATCCATTGTCCCACCCTGTTCCAGATAGTGGCTGACCGCGTTGTAAGCATACTCTTCTTCCGGCAGGATGTCAGGCAAACCGGGACCCAGCTCGATAGTCTGACAGATATTGAACTCGGCAAGGGCGCGCTGGTAGCCTGTAAAACGCCCGATGACCGAAGTTGCGCGTCGCTCTCTTGAACCGTTGGACACAAACACAATCTGTCGCCTGCCCAGTTGCAGTAGATGTCGGGTTGCCAGATAGCCGCCCAGTTCGTTGTTGGTCGCTACAAAATCAACTGGCAAACCAGGGATGTAACGGTCTATCAGCACCACAGGCACCTGTAATGCCAGCAGTTCCTCATAGAAATCTCTGTTCTCTTCGGGGTCTGCGGGGGCTACAATCCAGCAACATCTGGATGATTTCTCGTTCCCTCTCGGGGTAGCCGTACGAACAGGCGAGCAGTACGCCATACTGGTTTGCCTGCGCTACACCGTCCACGCCCTCCAGAATGTGCGAGTAGAACCAGCCGGTAAGACCAATGACGACCAGCCCAATAGTAGATGTTTTCTGTATCCGCAGGCTTCTGGCGACCAGGTTCGGGCGATACCCGAGCTCCTGGGCGACGCGAAGAATGTGCTCACGGGTTTGGGGGTGTATCCTGCCCTTGTTGTGTAAGGCGCGGTAGACGGTCGTTTTAGACACCCCAACTTCCCGGGCAATCATATCCATATCGGCACGAGGTCTATTCATGCGCAGTCCTCATGATTCTGATGTCCGAACCCATGCGGGTTCGGACATCAGCGTTATTTCGGCATGTTTCGCTGCTGCTGCTCCCATGACTCTTTGGAGCGTTTAATCGCCTCCAGCACCTCGGGGGGCGGCTGCTGCATCCCCGGTGGCGGAGGGTTTTTGGGACGGGTAGACCACCAGCCCAGAGCGGCGACAACCAATAGCACCAGCCCGATAATCACCACCGCCGTCAGCGGACTGAGTTCACGCTTCAACGGTGACATCACCTCTTCTCCTTACAGCGGTGCGGCGCGCTCGTAGTAGTCCAGCTTGTCGCCGTTCTGGAACTTCGCGTGCCCGTCAGCGTATGCCGCGTTCTTGCGCGACATGCCCGCCGTGTTGCCCGTCATGTGATAGTATACCAAATCTCCGATGGTGGGCTTCTCGGCGGGGTTGGTCACCGACGCCAATGAGCGGCTGTCGCCCGAGTGATAGCCGGAGCAGCTATCGGGGTTGGTAATCACGTAAATAGACAGTCCGTTGTCACAGCGTCGGGTGCCGTTATCGCACAGCGCGGGCATCCAGCAGAACATCGCCGCAGGCTTGGCGTAGTACTCGTAGCTGGTCTTGCCCGTCCAGTCGGGGCTCCACATGTTGGGTACATTGATGCCCCACCAGGTCAGCGGCGCACCGCTGTCGCTAGGGCAGGCGAATATGCCCATGTTCTTCACGTAGGGGCGCAGTCGAAAGACAATGCCTCCGGGGAAAGTAGCAGGATTATCGTGCTCTGCCTGCCACTCCCACCACTCCCAGCTGCCTGCGTTGGGGAACTTCTCGTCGTAGTCCTGCGCATACATGACAATCGCGAGCCCCAGCTGCTTGAGATTGGATAAACACGAGGTCTGACGTGCCTTCTCCCGTGCCTGTGCGAACACAGGGAAAAGGATGGCTGCCAGTATCGCAATAATCGCGATAACTACCAGCAGCTCGATGAGCGTAAAAGCGTGTCGCTTCATGGTGCTTACACCCTCCTTGAAAGTTTTGCGTAATCGATTACGCAACAATATCTTAACAGACAGGCTTCACGGATGTCAAGGGATTTCGCAACATTTTTTCAAGAACTTCCGAAAAAAACCGCTTTCTTACCTGACCTTGCACACCCCCCTGCCATTCCGTTATAATGCGTGTGATGAACCTGTGACTCGGGAGGTAAGCACGCTCGATGTCTAAACCCCGCCTTCTCAGCGGAATGCAACCGACCGGCGTGTTGCATCTGGGAAATCTGGAGGGCGCGTTGCGCAACTGGGTGCAGCTGCAGGACCAGTATGATTCCTATTTCTGCATTGTGGACTGGCACGCGCTGACCACGCTCGCCGAGCGCACCGAAGAGATACCGCATAACGTGCGCGAAGTGGCGATTGACTATATCGCCGCAGGGCTGGACCCCGAAAAGTGCGCCATTTTCGTGCAATCGCACGTGAAAGAACACGCCGAACTGCACCTCCTCTTCTCGATGATTACGCCGCTTGGATGGCTGGAGCGTGTGCCCACGTATAAGGAGAAGCGCGAGAACCTGCAGATCGAGTCTGTGTCCTACGGCTTGCTGGGCTACCCAGTGCTGCAGGCGGCGGACATTCTGATATACAAGGCGCAAGTGGTCCCCGTTGGCGAAGACCAGCTGCCCCATCTGGAGCTGACACGCGAAATCGCCCGGCGTTTCAACTATCTCTATGGCGAAGTGTTTCCAGAACCGCAGGCGTTGCTGACTCCAGCCGCGCGTGTGCCGGGGCTGGACGGACGCAAAATGAGCAAGTCTTACGATAACGCCATCTACCTTTCCGACGACGCGCAGACCGTGACGCAGAAAGTAAGGCAGGCTTTTACCGACCCGCAAAAGATTCGCAAGAACGACCCCGGTCACCCCGAAGGGTGCGTGGTCTTTGCCCTGCATCAGATATACAGCAAGGGAGAGATACAGACCATTGAAAGCGAATGCCGCGCCGGACAACGCGGTTGTGTGGATTGCAAGATGCAGCTGGCAGGCAACCTGAACACCGCTTTGGGCCCTCTCCGTCACCGGCGACAGGAACTGCTGGCGAAAGCGGGCGAGCTGGAGCGCATCCTGAAGGAGGGAGCGGAGAAAGCACGCGCCGTTGCCAGCGAAACAATGAAAGAAGTACGCGCTGCCATGCATCTGGAGTGAGCGATGGAGGTTACTTTCCGAGCGATTCATCCCGACGAATTCGAGGCGTGCCTGGACGTTTGGGACGCCGCATTTTCGGACACCCCGCGTGAGTATTTCCGGAAGTATTTCACCGGCGACCCCTGGTTTCATCCCGAATACACGCGTTGTGCCTTCGAGGGCACGCGCATGGTTGCTGCGGTGCAGATTGTGCGGCGAGAGGTGCGCGTTGGGCAGGTGACGTTAACACTGGGCGGCATCGCTAACGTGGGAACGGTTCCCGCCTACCGCTCGAAGGGGTATTCCACCCAGCTGCTGCGCGACGCCATCACCGTGATGGAGAACGACGGATTCGATTTCTCGATGCTCTTCACGGGCATTCACGGCTTCTACGCACGTCTGGGATGGGAGAATCTGCCGGTAAAAGTGATGTGCGCCGAGATTCGCCCTGAGCTTCCTCCTCCCGAAGGCGGCTACCGTATTCGCCCACTTGCCGACGCCGACCTCGAGGCGTTATGTGCGTGCTATGAACAGTGCAACGCGGGACGCAGCTTCACCGTAGTGCGCTCCCCTGCCTACCTGCGCGGCTGGACGAGATGGGAAGAACGCACGCCACAGGATGTCTACGTGGCAGAGGCAGCCGGTAAAGTGGTCGGATATATTGTTGCCCCGATAGGCGAAAGTCTCTCGGTCACAGAGGTGGGCTGGCTTCCCGCGTACAGCGAGAGTGTGTTCGCACTCATGTTACACGTCGCCCGGCTCGCTGCGGAACGGCAGGTGACTCAGGTGCGCCTGCATATTCCCCGTGACCCAGCGTTGATGGGCGTGGTACGTAACCTGTTCCATCGTTTTACGTGGCATGAGTCCATGCCTATGGTGCGCGTGATACGTCTGCAGCCGCTGGTCAACAAACTTCTGCCCGAGTTATCTAGGCGCGTACAGGCAGTGGGCGCTAGAGGTACGGTGCGTCTTCGCCTGCCTTCGGGCACGGTAGGATTGAGAGCGTCGGGCGATGAAGTTATACGTGATGCAAACGCTCTTCCTGAAGTGGCAATGACCCAGGCGCAGTTTCTTGGGCTGGTTTTTGGGCTCGTTGGTGCAGAGGAACTTCCCGAACCTGTTCCCACGCAGACGCGCGCCCTGTTGAACGTGATGTTTCCCCGTCAGCCCGCGATATACTGGGCATGGGACGGTTTCTAAAACGAATCGAGGAGCAGTACCATGGCAGAGCAACACCACATGCATCGTGAAATACACGAACAACCTCAGGTGGTGCGCACTGTGGCGGAGAAGAGTGTGCGCTCGGCCCAGGCACTGGCGCAGGCAATCCGCGACAGGGGCATCCAGTTTGCGATGATTAGCGCTCGAGGCACCTCGGACAACGCCGCACTGTACACCAAATACCGTCTGGAGATCGAGGCAGGCATTCCGGTCGCCTCGGCGGCACCCTCCATTTTCACGCTTTACCATGGGCAGCTCAACCTCTCCCGTGCGCTGGTCATCGGCATCAGCCAGTCCGGCAAGGCACAGGACGTGGTGGAGGTGGTTTCCGCAGCGCGCGCTGCGGGCGCACTGACCGCCGCTATCACCAACGACCCCAGCTCCGAACTGGCGCAGGTCGCTGAGCATGTATTGCTCTGCCATGCAGGTGAGGAACGTAGCGTCGCCGCTACCAAAACCTACACCGCCACGCTGGCGAATATCGCCTTGCTGGTGGATGCTCTGGCTGGACGTTCGCGTATCGGTGAGGATATTGAAGAGGCGGCGCAGGGAATGGAGCAGGTGCTGGCGATGGAGGAAGACATAGAACTGCTCGCCGAGCGTTATCGCTATATGTCTGCCTGCATGGTGCTGGCACGCGGATACAACTTCTGCACGGCGCACGAAGCGGCGTTGAAAATGATGGAGACGGGCTACGTGATTGCACGCGCCTATTCTGCCGCTGACTTCATGCACGGACCCATCGCGGTGGTGGATACAGGGTTCCCTTGCTTTGTATACGCACCCAACGGCAGCGCGTATGCCACGATGCTCCAGCTCACGGCGAGACTGCGAGAGCGAGGCGCAGAGATAGTGGTGGTTTCCTGTAACCCGGAGATACTGCGTTTAGCCACGCGCATGGTGGTGCTGCCTTGCGATATCGCCGAGCGCATCAGCCCACTCGTATACATCGTGGTGGGGCAGCTGTTTGCGTTCCATCTTTCAGAAACGCGTGGTTACGACCCCGACCGCCCACGTGGGCTGAGCAAAATCACCATTACCCGTTAGGAGGCAGCACGATGGTCAACACACAGCGGCTGGTGGACGATTTTCTGGCACTGTGTCGCATCAACAGCCCGCCGAAACAGGAGGCAAAGGTCATCGCCGCAGTGATTGCGCGCCTGCAGAGGCTGGGGCTGGAAGTGAGACAGGATGATGCAGGCAAACACATTGGCGGCAATGGCAACAACGTCATCGCCCGACTGCCCGCAAACGTGCGTGGTGCACCCTCTATCTTCTTCAGCGCGCATTTCGATACCGTGGAACCCAATCCCGACGTGCAAATTATTGTAGAGGATGACCTTATCCGCACCGATGGTTCCAGCATTCTCGGCGCGGACGACAAGGCAGGACTTGCCCCCCTGCTGGAGGCGATGGAGTGTATTGTGGAAAACAACCTGCCGCATGGGGAAATCTGGCTGTTGCTGAGTGTGGCGGAAGAGATTGGTCTATTGGGGGCGAAGCACCTGCCGCTGCAGGATGTTAACGCCACAATGGGCTTCGTGCTGGATACAGGACCGCCTGTGGGCAAAGTGGTCGTGGGCGCCCCCACGCACGACCACCTGACGGTGCGCGTGATAGGACGTGCTGCCCACGCCGGAGCCGCACCCGAGCAGGGCATCAGTGCGATTGTGGCGGCATCGCGCGCGATTGCCCGCATGAAGCTGGGGCGCATCGACGAGGAGACCACCGCCAACATAGGTTCATTTCACGGCGGACAGGCGACCAACGTGGTGTGCCCGGAGGTAGAAATCCGCGCCGAGGCGCGCAGTCACAACACCGAAAAGCTGGAAACGCAGCTGGCACACATGATAGCCTGCTTCCGTGAGGAAGCGGAGGCGATGGGTGCGCAGGTAGAGGTGGAGACCTCGCGCCACTACGAGGCGTATCGCCTATCGGAGGATGCCCCGGTCGTGCAAATCGCGCGCGAGAGCGCACGTGCGTTAGCGCTTCCCTACGAGGCAAAGCTGGCGGGCGGAGGCAGTGATGCCAATGTGTACAACGCCAAAGGTATCCCCACCGTCGTGCTCAGCACGGGCATGGACAAGGTGCATACCCACGACGAATGCTGCCGCATCTCCGACCTGGAGAAGACCGCCCGCTGGGTCTTAGAGATTGTGCGACGAGCGGCGGGCGCCTAAAATTCGGGTATCGGCGTGTAGATGTTTTTGCCGCCGGTGCGGTCTTTGCCCCGCAACAGGTAAATGCGATGCGTGCCCGGCGGGTCGTGATGCACTACGTGTGCAGGCATGTAGCGCATGGTGTAGCCGCATCGTCGCTTGCTGGACGTGTTGGGTGCGGAGCCATGCACGGTCCAGGCATCATGGACACTGCACTCCCCCTCCGCCAGCACCACATCCACTGCCTGAGAGGTATCCACGTCCTCCAGCTCCGTGGGAAACACGTGGGTGGCAGTATCGACCGGGCGATACGCCTCACGCCCCGGATGTGCCCACCGATGTGAGCCGGGGATGACGCGCATACAACCGTTCTCCGGTGTGGACTCATCGACGGCTAACCATAAGGTGATAACCTCCATCGGGGAGAGCCGATTGCCCCAGTAGTCCCCATCGGTGTGCCACGGCACGGCTTTGCCATCCCCACCCGGCTTCGCGATGAAATGGCTGCTCCACAACACGATATCGGGTCCGATGAAACACTCTACTACATCCAGCACGCGCGGATGCGCCAGATAGCGGAACAGCCAGGGGTCATCAAAGTGGGGCACGTCCAGCTCCTCCGGGCGTCTGCCGGGTGGTAGCGAAGCAATCATGCGGTCGACATGGTCACGAAGCGCGTCCAGCTCCTCGCGGGTAAAAAGCCTTCCCAGCTTAACATAGCCATACTGTTGATAAAAACGCACCTGCTCGGGAGTCGCGCGCGAGATAACCTCCCACTCGTCGTGAGCCATAGCATCTACCTCCTTCATCTGTTTTGAATGTCTAACTATTTCGTCGTGGCTGCGCCGCCAACCTGCTCACGACGTACAGGAGGCGGAAGAAAGCGGCCGAGGCGAGTTGCGGATTACCGCTTTACGAGCCAAACATTTCAGCCAGTTTTAGTTCCAGTCCTTCGAAAAGACGCGGGCGGAAGACGGCACCACCTTCCACATGGCTTCGCAAGACGTAGCCTTCGGGAGTCAGCTCGTACTCGGCGACCAGCAAGGTTTCGGGGTCGATGACCCAGTAAAAGCGCACACCTGCGTGCTGATAGCCCTCCAGCTTCGTGAACCTGCCTTCTTCTAACTCGTAATACGGGGGCCCTTCAGGAAGAGAAAGCCACTCGTCCTGAGTCCACTCCTTTTGTAATGGCGGCGCGTACTGGCTCATCGTACGTCACCAGAACCAATTGTAGCACACGCCAATTGGGCGGAGCACGGTTCAGTGTCTCAGGCACCACTCGGCAATCATCCGCACGCGCTCTATCGGCTCTTCTCCACCTCCCTCAGGCAGCTCATCGGAGATACCCAGCACCAGGCGTGGATGGAAGAGCTTCACCAGCTTCTCTACCATCTCCATCAACTGCTCGCGCGTGAACGGCGGCAGGAAAAGGATCGCCGGGATGCCGTCCAGCAACACCTTATCGCCGATATGCTCTTTGATTTCCTCCGGCGCCACGTCGCCCTGCGGCAGCGGGGTTAACGCCTCCAAACCGTCGAAAGGGAGGTCTCTTAGGTACGGCAGCAATGAGCGGAAGTAGCCGTCGATATGCACATGCGTGAAAATGCCCGCTTTACGCAGCTGCCCTGAACGCTTCTCCCAGAACGGAATGAGGTAGCACTCGAAGTAGCGTGGGGAGAGCAGACTGTCGTGGATGTTCTCCCCGAAGTTCACGATATGCACTACGCCGCTGGTGATAGTCTGTTCGTAGAGCACGTCGTACGAGTCGTCGATCGCGCGCATGGTCTCCTCGACCTCGCGCGGGTAGTCTGCCAGCGCGTAGATAAGGTCCTCCAGTCGCATCCATATCTGCGCCAGAGCCTGATAGGGGCTTTTGGGTACCCAGAACTGCGGTTCTCCGCGCTCGCCCATGAAGTCGCTTCCCTGCAGGAAGTTCTCACGCGAGAAGGTGTAGGTGGTATGCTGGTACAGCCAGCGCAGGGCGCGCAGGTCGTCAACTGTTCGCACGGCGAACTGCACGGTACGCCAGGTGCCGTCCACGGTGCGGGCATATCGCTCCACCAGATCACCGTAAGGCGTCTCGTATGCGACGTAGCCCTCTTGCTCCCCCCAGTGATGACGCACTTTCACCTCCGGAGAGAACTGCCTCACCACCGGGTCCGGCATCCCCGTATAGTAATGCACGTAACGCATGGAGACTTTCAGGTCGTCGAACAGCTCCAGCAGGCTCATCTCGCGATAGCGCGCGGGGAGCTTTCCAAACTGTTTATGCCAGGCGTACCAGGGTTCAATGCGCGGCTGGAAGAACACATGCGGCAGCGGCTCACCCCGAAACACCCGCAAGTTCATCTCGCGAAAGGTCATCACAGCGACCTCCATTTTGGGTCGTTATTGGACACAAAACTGCTGTCCTTCTGTGCGCAAGCGAAGAATATCCTCCCTTCGAACCGGAATGGAATGCTTCACTTCGTTCAGCACGACAAAAAGACGCACCCCGATTGTCATTCTGAGCAAAGCGAAGAATCTCAGAGATGCTCCAGCATGACGCGGGCGGCCGTAACCCGATTATATCAGTAACAACATCGGCGACTCCAGCAGCTGCTTCACGCGCTGCAGGAAGCGGGCGGCGGGTGCGCCGTCCAGCACGCGATGGTCAAACGTCAGACACAGGTTCATCAGGTGTCGGGCAACAACCTGTCCGTCGCGGATGGCTGGCTTTTCCCCGATGCGCCCCACACCCAGAATACCCGTCTGCCCCGGCACCAGCACGGGATTGAACATCTCCACGTCATATGCGCCCAGATTGGTGATGGTAAACGTACCGCCGGAAAGGTCTTCGGGGGTACTTTTGCCGGCGCGGGCGCGGTCTGCCAGTTCGCGTAACTCGCGGGAGATTTCACCCAGCGGTTTGCGGTCGGCGTTTTTCACCACGGGAACCAACAATCCGTCCTCCACCGCCACTGCCACGCCCACGTTGATGTCGGTGTGTATCAGAATCTGGTCGTCCTGCAGGGTAGCGTTCATCATCGGGTGTTCGCACAGGGCACGGGCGACCGCTTTCACGATGAGGTCGGTATAGGTCAGGCGGGTGCCGTATGCCTTCTCGACCTCTGGCAGCAGCTGTTCGCGCAGGCTCACACAATCGGTCATATCTACCTCCGCAACCAACGTCACCGGCGGCGCGGAGAAGAACCCTTTCACCACATTCTCTGCCACCAGCTTGCGAAGCCCTGCCAGTTTGATAGCCTGTACCCCTGAAGGCGGCACGGTCGGGGCAACAGGAGGAGGTGGTGTTGGCGTGACGGAAGGCGTGGTCGCACGAAGCACATCTTCCTTGGTCACCCGCCCGCCAACTCCTGTGCCGGTGACCGCCGCCACATCAACGCCTGCCTCAGCGGCAACTTTCTCTGCCAGTGGCGTCACGCGCGGCTTTGCGGACATCAGCTCCTGCCAGACGCTCTCCACATCGCGCTCCAGAATGCGCCCTTGGGGTCCGCTGCCACGGCCAGCCAGTGATGTCAGGGGCACGCCCTTCTCCTGCGCCAGACGCCGCGCCCGTGGGCTGATGAACAGGCGTTCCCCGGCAGCGACCGTCGTCGGGGGTTCCGCAGCGGACCCCACCTTGACAGGCTCCGGTGCCTCTGCCTGTACCACAGCGGGCTGCGGTTCGGTCCTTGCGCCGGTGGTCAACAGGGAGGAAATATCCTCGTCGGGTGTCTTGCTGATAATGGCAATGGGTGCATTAACGGGAACGGTTTCTCCTTCAGCCACCAGAATCTTGCGCAGGTAGCCCTCGAAGGTAGCATCCACTTCCAGATTGGCTTTATCGGTCATCACCTCAGCGATGATGTCGCCGCGGCGGATGTAATCCCCTTCTGCCTTCAGCCATTTCGTAATGGTACCTTCCTCCATCGTTTGCCCGAGCATGGGCAGGTTGAAATATTCCGCCATCTTTCCCTCCTATTGCGTGCGGTATACCCGCAGGTGGTCAATGCCAAACCATCCCGTGTCGCCCACAGGCAGGTTCTCCACTTCTATACGTAACTCTTTGACGTCAGACAGTAAATCCCCTGCGCGCCATTCCACGTTCACCCACAACCCCGCTCGCAAAGTGACCGGTTGGGGCAGATAATGCTTTTGCCCCTGACTATCCACCAGCGCCAGGGTAGCGCGACAGGTTGAGCTCACCTGCGCAGGCAGGAAGATATCCACCGCCAGCGTATCCCCGAAGCGTGACCAGTCACTGGACTCGGGAGACAGCCGCACCGCCAGGGTGGGTTCGTACTCCAGAGAACGGCTCATCACTTTCAGCCAGTATGCTCCCTGACTGGCACCGCCTCGCACGCGTTGAAGGATGGTAGCGCTGTTCTCGCCCTGCCAGCCGCCTGCCGCGATTTCAAAGTCGCTCAGCACATAGGTCGCCCCTACGGGTTTCGTGCTGACCGTGCTTGTCTCTGAAGCGGATACCGGCGCAGCCTCTGGTCGGGGCATAATGCCCCACTCCGCCAGATAGCGCCGCCACTGTCCATCGTTGCCGCTCAGTACAACCCACGCCCCTACAGCCAGCAGTACGACAGCGACAGATGCCGTTGCAGCTATCCAGCCCCATCCGCGCTTGCGCGGCTCGACAGGAACCTCCTCTGGCGGCGCGGTAATAACCGTTTTCTCCACCTCTGGCTTGGACGGCTGCGGTCGTGCGTGGAAGATGTCTGCCTCGCCCTGCGCACCCGCTGTGAGCATCGCCAATCCCAAGTCCTCGGCGAAAGCACGGGCGGACTGATAGCGTTTGGCAGGCTCCTTCTCCATCGCCTTGCGCAGCACGCGCTCCACCGCGGGCGAAAGGTCTGCCGCTGGCGCGGGCTGTTCGTAGATAATCTTGTGCATCACCGCAGTAATGGTGCTGGCGTCAAACGGCTTGGAGCCGGTGAGCAGCTCATAGGTAGTGACACCCAGCGAGAACACATCCGAACGCCCGTCGATCTCGTCACCGACAATCTGTTCTGGCGACATATAGGCAGGTGAACCCACCATGATTCCCGCCTGCGTGCGCACCAGGTCGTTTGCCAGCCGCGCGATGCCGAAGTCGGTCAGCTTGACAATGCCGTCTTCCAGCAGGGCGATGTTGTCGGGCTTGACGTCGCGGTGGATGACGCCTCGAGCGTGCGCGTAGTCCAGCGCGCTAGCGACCTGTTTCACGATGTTCAGTACACGGTCCGGCGGGAGTTTGCCTTCCTCGTTCAGCACCTGTCGCGCTGTTCTGCCGTGCATGAACTCCATCGCGATATAGTGCATCCCATTCGCACTGCCCACCTCGTAGATGGTAACGATGTTGGGGTGCGAGAGTTTGCCCGCCGAACGCGCCTCCCGCTCGAAGCGGCGCACCATGTCCAGACGCTCACTCTCGCTGATGATGGAGGGCAGCACGAGAACCTTTAATGCGACCGTGCGCCCGATAGTCTCATCCTGTGCTTCGTAAACGTGCGCCATGCCCCCCACTCCCAGCTGGCGCACAATGCGGTATTTGCCGATGTGTGTGCCTATCACGGAAACCTCACCACTTTCGCTAACCTTCTACTCTTATTGTCGGTTCATCATCATGCGTTCTTCTTCACGCTGGCGGTCGCGTTCCGCGATGGCTTCGCGCTTGTCATACAGCTTCTTCCCGCGCACGATGGCGATTTCCACTTTTGCATAACCGCGCTTGAAGTATATCTTCAGCGGCACAATGGTCAACCCTTTCATCTCTGCCTTGCCCATCAGGCGGTTTATCTCCCACTTGTGCAGGAGCAGCTTGCGAGGGCGCACCGGGTCGGGATTATAGCGGTTGCCGTGTGAATAGGGGCTGATGTGCATGTTATACAGCCATACCTCGCCGTTTTCCACCTTGCAGTAGGCGTCCTGAAGATTCACCCTGCCCGCGCGAACCGACTTGACTTCCGTGCCTACCAGCGCAATACCCGCTTCGAAGGTCTCCAGTATCTCATAGTCGTGGTAGGCGCGACGGTTCACCAGCACCACGCGGTCACCCGATTCCTTGGTTTGCTGCGACTTCCCTTTTGCCATAGCATTCCTATTATAGTCCATCCCACTGCCTGCAAGCAACCGAACATTTGAAAGCTCCCCTTTCTCTGTGATACAATCCCTGTGGAGAACGTCAGGGTTCTCGCTGGCGAAACAAGAGGTTCCCCAATCCGTCTAAACTATCGGCATACTCTTTTCAGGAGGTAACAATACCATGAAATTGCAACGAATCGCGGTTGTGATGGCGACCACCGTCGTCATTCTCACCGTCGCGTGGGCGCAGCTGTCGCCCGATAGCCAGAAGTGCAGCGCGCACATGAAGAAGGCGCTGAAGGCGGTACAGATGTATCTGCAGGATTGGGACAACATGTTCCCGCCCGCTACCACCGCCCAGAAGCTCAGCGATGCACTGCAGCCTTACGCAGCGGACAAGTACGTGCTGACCTGCCCCGTCACGCGCAAGGAGTACAAAACCAACCCGCATATCACGTGGCGTCCCGCCAGCATGTACCCCAAACTGAGCGAGGTGGTCGTGCTTTACGATGCCGTACCGCACAAGGACAAAAAGTATCTGGTCGGTTATGCCGATGGGTCGGTGAAAGCGGTAACAGAAAAAGAACTGGCGGCGATTAAGCAGAAAGCAAGGCTGAAATAGGCTACTGCCCCTCTCCCGCACTGCCGGGAGAGACCGAGGGTAGCCTGACAAGGAGTAAAGCTGGATAAACAGACTATCCTTTCACCCCTCTCTCG
>JAPWUZ010000020.1 GCA_028275265.1 Armatimonadota bacterium
CGAGTCTGGCACCCATCCGCGTTTCATCATGTTTTCGGGTAGCGGCAACTTCACCATGCACGGTGCAAGGGTGGCATGTGCCCCCAGTGCGGATAAGCCGCCTGTGGTGGAGATTCGGGATTTCAGGGGCAGGGTAGCCTTTTTGACCACCGACTTCAGCAACTGGTCGGACAACAAGAAAGTACATGTGAAAAGAGAGGCGAAGGGGGTCAAGGTGCTGTTGCTTGGTGCGGGAGGCGACGGCGAAGACTATGTGCAAAACGACTCGCCGCTTGCGGAAGCGGTGGTGCTCGAATCATCCAGAATACTGCCCGGAGGAGGATGGACCTCTATCCCCGATGTGGGCAAGCCTTCAGCGCAATTCATCGAAGAGATGCTCTCGCAGACGCGGCAAACACAACCCCCGCCGCTCAGCCCTGCAACAGCAAACGTCACAGACATCCGTCTTCACCGGGTTCTGATAGGCGGCGTGAGGTACGGCGTATGGCTGTATTAGGGGCACGCGGTGCGTGCCCCCGTGCACTGCTCACAGCCTGACCACCCACTCATTCTTACCGCGTTTCAGGGTAAACTGCCGCGTGCGCTTGCCGGTCGCGGCGTCCACCGTTACCTGATAGTCCCCAAGGAAACCGCGCAGCCTCGCCTCCCCCCGAGGGTTCGTGCGAGCGGTCTCTTTTGTCCACCACTTCCCCTTAATGAGGCGCATCAGGCGATGATACACCGGCTTCGGGCTGAGGTCGGCGCGAACCAGACCCGCAGGTGCGCCCATCCAGCCACCGTCCATGAAGTCCCACCAGGTGATGGCTTCCACTGCAGGATGGGAGAAGAGGATGGTGTAGAACTTCTCCACGTAGTCTGCCTGTCGCGCTTCGCCGTCGGGGGTAGTGGGCCAGGGAAGCGGACGCTGGTAGCCGTGTTCACCCGAGAGCACGGTGGTTTCGGTGAAGTGCAACGGTTTGCCAAAGCGGGAATAGGTCTCGCATACCTGCCATGCACGGTCGAGCGGCCACTCGCCACCGTGCATGTGCGACTGGATGCCAATGGCGTCGAAGGGTGCCTTGCGGCGAACGAGTTCCTCGACGAGCTGCTCGAAGGCAGGGCTGATGTTGAAATCGTTGTACAGCAGGGTGGCTTTGGGGTTGGCTTCACGCGCCCACGCCAGGCATTCTGCCACCATCGCCGCTGCACCGTCTCGCTTCGCCCAGTTTCCCACGCCGTTGTTGAAACGCTCGGAGACAGTTGCCTCGTTCACTACGTCCCAGCGGTCAATCAACCCCTTGAATTGCGAGACAATCTCGCGCACACGCTCGCGCAGCAGGGGTTTCACTTCATCCACCTCGTTGGGTGCCCAGCGCGGGTAAACCTCATGCCACACCAGCGGGTGTCCTTTGGTGGCGACGCTGTGCTGCTGGCACCATCGCGCGATGCGTTCCTGCTCCTCTCGCCTCTTGCGTCCGCGTTCTGGCTCGTACGCGCCCCAGTAGAAAGCCAGAGTGGCATAGTTCAGCAGAGCGGCGAACTGGCTGCTGTACTTCTCGTGCTGTTCGCCCTGATAAGAGAACAGGGGAAAGATATTGCAACCGAACAGGAAAGCGTGGCGTGTCTGCGCAATCTCCACCTGCGCCCCCGCAACGGGCTTACCCTGTCTGTCCAGCACTTTCACAGTAACATCCGCTTTGCGAACCTTTTCGATGCGGCTGTCAGCGGTGGCTAACAAATCCTGCGCGTTCATCGGTAACCTCCCGTGTTTATTCAAACCAGGGTAAGATGAAGTACTTTTTGACCTCGCTGGGGATTATTCCTTTTGGGAGAAAGGCGAGCCTCACGCCGAGCCATTTGCCCCTCCCCGACCGCGGCGGACAACACGACATTTTTGCGCGTTTTTGCCCCCACTCCAGCCCTCCCCGTGGGCAAGGAGGGCGTTACGGTTCCTCCCCCGTTCACGGGGGAGGTTAGGAGGGGGGAAGCCCACTGGAGTTTCCTCCCGGCAGAGAAAGTGTCGTGCAATAAGCCGCGGGTGGGGAGGCAATTCACGGCTCGCAGAAGCCTCGTCCTCCGCGTGGATTATCGAACACCTCCCTGCCGTATTGACAATTCCTGCTCCACGCTGTATAAGTGATGTATCCCGGGAGGGGGGAGGTGTCAACGATGGTTCGCGGGCTGTCTTTCATCCTGCTATTTACCGTCGCAGCGTTAGGCACCCCGACGAGGAGCGAACAGGGGTCCTCGCTGGTGCTGGCGGTCTCCGATTTCACCGGTGACAATCCTGCGCTTTGCCAGGCGGCGACGGAGATTGTGCTGACCGACCTGGCAAAATCGCGCAGGCTCACGCTGGTGGAGCGCGCGCAGCTGCGGCAGGCTTTGAGCGAGTTGCGCTTGCAGAAGACGGGACTTACCGAGAGCGGTGACATGGCACGAGCGGGTAAAATCATCGGGGCAACCCATGTGGTCATCGGTAGCCTCAGTGTCAACGAACAGAGGGTAATTCTCAATGCCCGGGTGCTGGACGTACGCACCGGCGCGCTGTATGCGGGAGCAGCCGTCAACGTGGAGGGCTGGAGTGACGAGCTTTTCGCGCTGGCGCATGAACTGGCAAATAGTCTGCACTATCAGTTGACCGGTGAGTGCCTGCCCGGTTTTGTCACGCCTCCCGCCGTACCCTCTGCGTACAAGACGCCCCCTGTCGAGGATGCCGGCTCGCTCAGGCGTGCTGAGACGCCTGCACCCGACTGGGAAAACCTGCCGGAGAGCGAGGCTATTGCCCTTGCGCTGGCGAAGGGGTGGATGAGACTGTTTGCGGATGGGTCGTTCCGGCCGTACGAGCCGGTGACCGTGCGTTATTTCTACGAAACACTGCGTCGCCTTGCCCGGCGTTATCAGATGGACGACTCCCGTCTTTTCCCGTCTGGCGATGGAGACAGTTTTGTCCGTCGGATGGAGGCGGTACGCCGCGTTGGTGCGCTGGTTGCAGGGCGGCAGGTGTACTTTCTCGATGTGCCCGAATGGGCGGCATCGTGGCTGGGAAATACCCCTCATAAGCCTCTCACCCGCGCTCATCTGGCGTCGCTATTGCGTCTGGCGGAAGAGCAGATGCAACGCAGGATAACGTCTTCTGCGCCGGCGTCGTCTGTATCTGCGGGAGAGCGCTGACAGGGCACAATGAAAGGAGCGTGCCGTCATGTGGAGATGGGTCTGGTTCTGGGGTTTCCTGCTTTGTGCGGTTATCGCACACGCGGCTGGTGAGGTCATTGCGGTCAGCGATTTCGTGGGCAAGCCTGTGGAGATTGGGCAGGAGATAGCCGAAACGCTGGGCACGGACCTGGCGAAGTCGGAGCGTATCACGCTGGTGGAACGTTCGCAGCTCGGTCAGGCGTTGCGGGAGCTGCGTCTCCAGAACACCGGTTTGACGGAACCCGCCCAAGCCAGAAAGGTCGGCAAGCTGGTTGGTGCCGATGCGATTATTGTGGGCAGTTTCTACGTGCGTGGTAACCAGATTGTCATCAATGCTCGCGTGGTGGATGTGCGCACCGGCAAAGTGATGGCTGGACGGGCGGAGAACGTGCAGGGCAAGCTCAGTGACCTGTACGTTCTGCTGGGCGACCTGGCAAACCGCCTGCACCTGCGATTGACGGGACAGGAGCTGGCTGCCGTAGAACCCGGAACGGCAAAAGGTACCCCAGCGAACCTGCAGATAGTGGATGCGCAGGACGACGCGGAAGTACTTTACGTGGTTCAGCAGGGCTGGATGCTAGGAACGCCGGACGGCTACTTCCTGCCGGACAAGCCGGTGACGGTGGGCGATTTTGCGCGGGTGCTCTCCCGCCTCGCTGCTGCGCGAAGATGGGAAGGCAGGCTGGAGATAGATGCTTCCCGCCCCGGCGACCTGATGAACGCACTGCGGGCTGTGGTCGCGTTAACCCGACTGGCTCTTCCCCCGGAGCGGTTTGCCGAACAGCCTTACGCCGAGGGAACACTCGCGCTTTTACCACCCTGGGCGCGTCCGTATGTCTATCAGGCGCAGCAGCAGGGCTATATTCGCGACATTCAGGAGGCTTCACCCCATCAGGTGCTGAAACGCCGACAGCTGGCGATGCTGCTGGCGAGGCTCGTTCCTCCGCCCCCGACGACACAAATAGCCTCCTTGCAGCCTGCAACGACCTCCACACCTGCCGCAGGAGCATGGACGGGACTGGTGATCGATGCCAGAGGTCTGGGAATGCGCTCCTGCATGAGCCCTGTGGTTATCGACACAAACGGCAGGCAGATTTATCCCGACCCGCGCAACGTGCCGCCGGTAGATTACATTCAGGAATACGGTATCGCGGACTTTGTAAAGATGGAGGAACAGAGCCAGCGCGCAGGGGACAATCCGGTATACGTGCGCCCGATACAGGTGAAGGGAGCATCCAAAGACACGGTGGTTATTGCTGCGTCGGATGCAGAGCGAGTACTGGAGGCAGAGAAACAGGGTGGCTTCCTGAAACGCTGGCGCGTGGTTTTCCTGGTGGACTGAGATGCAGGGTTTCATCGTTGCGCTTGTGCTGATGGTGTTCAGCGGGGTGGCACCAGCCTCCTCGCAAGAGGTGGAGATTGTCGCCTCCGGTATGGCGGCAATCGGAAGCGATCGCGCTGCGGCGATAGAAGAGGCGGTGCTGGATGCCAAGCGCAATGCGGTGGAGCAGGCACTGGGCGTGCTGGTGGACGCAGAAGCAATGGCGCAGAACTTCGAGGTCGTCTGGGAGACGATACGGACCCGAAGTCAGGGCTACGTCAAACGATGGGAGTTGCTGGGCGAGCCGGTCTGGGATACACGAAACGGGCTGGTGCGCGTGAAAATCCGCGCGGTAGTCAGTACCGCGGATGCGGTCAAAGACCTCTGGGAGATACCGGAAGTGTACATCGCACTGGAACGCCCGCGCATCGCGGTGAAGCTGCTTTCTGCCGAGACGCGCCAGCCAGAATCGGTGAGTACTGCTGCACTGGTACATGCGTTGCGCGTCAGGGGATTCGATGTGGCGGACGGTTCGGGCGAGTCGGCAGAGGTGTTGGTCACGGGCACTGTGCGCACAGAGGCAGGCATCCGCCTCGGTGACCAGGACGCCCCGTATGGGTTGGGGAAGGTGGTCGCTACTCAGAAAGCGTACGCGGACGTGCGCGTGGTGTGGGCAGATACGGGTGCGGTGATTGTGCCTCCTTTTCGCTGGGAAGCGACCGGTTTCAGTTTCAATTCAAACGAAGAAGCGCGTCGAGAGGCGCTACAAACGCTGGGACGAGAGCTGGTGGAGGAGAGCGAAGCCGCGCTGGGGCAGCGAGTACTGAGCGCGTGGGTCAGCCAGCTGCAAAACGGGTTGCGGGTGCGGCTGATAGTACGCGGTGCGGACTACCAAACCCTCGCGCAGTTTTCGGACAAGCTGCGCGGGATTCGTGGCGTAGTAAGGGTCGAACGTGAGCGCATGGAGGCGGGTGAAGGCGTGGTGGATGCTGTAGTACGGCTGACGCCCGCTCTGTTTCGCAGGCAGCTGGGCCGTTTGCAGGCAGGTAACAAGCGAGTGGTCATTGTGCGCTACTCGCCCAGCCTGATACGTTTGGCGTTGCGGTGAGTTGCCGGGGAGGGCAACACCGACGAACCTTGCAAGAGACATCAAGACACGAAGGAGGGTTTTCTGCCATGAGGTACGGGGCAATGTTCATCGCCCTTGCCGTGTGTGCGACGGTGCTAGCGCAGAGCAAGCCACCACAAAGCCAGATGGTTGGCCTGGTGGAGAAAATTGGAGATAAGGGCAAAATAGACTGGCAGTACGGCGTCATCTACGGCAAGGGCATCGGTGCGATACCAACCAGTGAGCCAAACAAAGCGAAGGCATATCTGAAGGCTCGCCGCTATGCGGTGATGATGGCTCTAGAGAACCTGCTGATGGTCACCGACAGGGTGCGTGTGGATGCCACCGCCTACGCCGAAGACTTCGAGGTGCAAAACGAGCGTATCCGCACGGAGGTGCGCGGATTTGTCAAGGGAGCGGAGGTAGTGAGTGAGCGGACCATCACGCTCAACGGTGCACCAGCGGTGGAAGTGACGATGGCTGTTCGCATGTATGGAGAAGATGGTCTCAGCCGCATCCTGATACCAGAAGTCGCCGCTCAGTCCGCCGAGCCTGCCAAGCCGTTGCCGGTGGTGACAAAGCCGGTATCGCAACCTGCGCCGCCGCCTGCACCGGCGGTATCGGGCAACGCTTACACCAGCGTGATTATCGACACGCGCGGGCTGGGTATTCGCCCCGCCATGAGCCCCAAGATACGTCGACAGGACGGTTCGGAGGTTTGGGGCACGGTGTCTGTGAGCGCGGACTTCGCGATAGAGCAGGGCATCGTCGCGTATGCCAAGACGCTGGAAGAGGCGAAGGCGAATCGGCGCGCGGGAGACAATCCACTCATTCTGAGGGCAGTGGGCTATGCGAAAACGCCCGGACGCTGCGACCCTGTGCTATCGGACAACGACGTGCGGCTGCTGCTCACTGCGAACGAGAACTCCGGGTTTCTGAACGACTATCGGGTCATTTTCGTGGTGGATTAAGGGATGGGAGGCTTCTGCAGTTCTGCAGAAGCCTCCTGCAATTAGGACAATCTGACCGCTTATCTCGGCGTGACCGCTCGCCGCGCCGTGGCGACCACCTCGTACCACAGTGTTCGGTACTGCGCCCCAATCTGAATGACCGCTCTGCCGCCAGAGTCGCTGCTCACAGGCAGTTTCGCCTTGCGTGCGCCCCGCTCATCCAGCGCATACGCCTGCACCGCACTGGCAGGCATCGGCAGGGTGATTCGGGCAGGGATGCCTTCCACCAGCGTTGGCGGTGTTCCCCAGTTGTCACGCACGGTTACACGGTTGTCCCCAAGTTCTTCCCAGCCCCAGTTCGTGTTCTGCACGTAGCCCGTGGCCGTAATGAGCAGCTGGGTCGTCTGGGTTACCTGTGAGGACAAAGCACCCTGCTTGACGGTCAGCGTAATCACGCTGAAGCCGCTCTGGCGGGTGTTGCCGGGTTCTACCAGGACGCCGTCACCAAGGTCAAATTGCCTGCCGCCGCCAAAGCCGATGACCGCCTTGCTGCGCGGGGACGAAACGGTGATAACACCCTTGCCCCCTACACTCCAGTCCCACTTTATCTCTCCGGTGTCGGAGGTGAGAGTGTTACCGGAGGTATTTACCTGGTCTGGACGCAAGGCGTCGGATGGTAACGACTGTCCTTCTGTGGCTACGGCAACGCGGTGTTTGAGTGCTATTTCCCCACGCAAGCCGACGTCAGAGCCGTCCACCAGCTTCCACGCCCAGCTGCCACGCAGAGCCTCTATCTCTTGTTCGCGGCTGAGTGATACCGCTACCAGCTTTTGGGCGGGGGACACGTCGCCACGCAGGAACATCGCACCCGCAGCGACAAGGCTCATCCATTGCGTGGGGTGCTGGTCGATGTCGAAAAAGCCTGTAATCTTCCGGGCGTCCAGGTTATCGCGGCGGTGTGCATAGGTGTAGAAGTAGATGGCATCCCAATCCTGCAGGAGCCCGTATGCCGCCGCAATCAGTAACCCTTCACTGGTGAATGTGTTCGGCGCAGGATGGTTGTACTCGCTGAGCGTATGGGGTTTGTTCAGCACGCGCTTTGGCGCAAGCCAGGTGAGGGTGCCTCCGCGTTCGTCCACCATCGAAATGTTGCGGATGAACCAGTTTCTATTGTCCCAGCCTCCACCCGGAAACTCGGGGTGCTGCCAGTAGGCGTGGGTGTCTACCAGGTCCATCTGCGTCATCAGGTTCGGCGTGGTACAGCCCACAATGGTACCCGTCACCAGCGCACGGACACCGAGGTCCTGCTTCAGATAGCGGTACAGGCTGGTCCAGTACCGTTCCTCAGTGTCTCGCAAGAAGCGGAGCCAGTCCTTCTGGACGGGTTCAGGGGTGGCTCCCCAGTTACTGCGCAGCACGTTGCCAACAGTTTTCGCCTCCAGTGTTTGTCCCTCCGGCAATACGCGCAGAATACCGCCCGGGCGCAGTGATACCCCTGTTATCCAGTAGGTGCCTGTCTGCAAGCCCATGCCGGTGAAAAGCACCCGCGCGTTGGTATCGCTCTGGGTGACCACGAAGGTATATTCAAATCTCTGCCAGGCGGTGGTCAGCGGCACCGAAATCCATGGACCCAGTCCCGACCAGGGGTCATGCGCCATCGTGACGGCAACGGTGATACTGCGACTGGTATTCGCTCGCGCCCAGAAGGAAAGGGTATACAGCCGTCCGCCCTCCACCGTCAATCCCGGCTGGTTCCATTGCACATGCCAGCTCTGTGTGCCCGGCTTGGTGACTTCGATGCGCACTGAGCGTGTATATCCCGGTGGTGCACTGGTGGACTGCGTGGCGGAGGCCTGCGCCCCTGCGTGCTGTTCCAGTATCCAGCCGTTCAGTCCGCTGGTGTAATCTCCGTTGGTCAGCATCTCACTACCTAGCGGTTCGCTGCGCTCGCCCCATGCCTGGCGTAGGGTCTGGGTGTTGCCGTATTTGGCAATCAGCCACTCGTTCCACTGCCGTTGCAGGTCAGCCTGAAACACCGCCGGGATGCGGTCGGTGACGCCACCCAGGAAGCCGTGCATCAGCCCGTTTTCATTGTTTATCTCCACAAAGGCAACGGCAGGGTCCTCGGCATACGTTAAGCCCGTATAGGGGTTCCGGTGGGTCAGCAACAACCGCGCGTACTCTTTTTGCAGTTCCAGCATCGACTGATAGAAGAAGCCTATCACGTGCTGGTCCTTCATATCGGTGACGCTGTCTATTTCTGCAGGCAGACCGTCGCGTGAGGAAAACAGGCGATGCACCACCAGGTTCAGGTTGGCGTATACGCCCACTTTCTTCAGCTGCGCGAAGAAATAATCCAGGTTATCCAGCGCCTGCGTGTTCAGCTGGCGTGAGCCGCCCGCTGCATAGTTGATCAGCGAGGGGTTCGCCCAGGGGGCGTCCATGTGGTGAAACCGCACCACGTTTACCCCAGCTTTCGCCAGGCGCAGGGCAATCTTCGGCGCGTTTGCTTTGTGCTGGAAGCAGGCGTCGGCGGTCATGTCGACGCCCCAGAACCGGATGCGCTGCGCGCCGACGTAGAAATGTCCATCTGCGCCCACGTGTACATGTCCGAACTTCCCCGCAGGGCGATGCAGGAGGACACTCATGTCCGCGACGCCTGTTGGAGCAATGTCCCAGGGCACCACAAAGGGGAAAAGGTCATCCTGAGCAAACACACTGCTTGCCATCAGCCAAAGAGTAGCGAAAAGACATATCTTGCTCATGACAGTTCCCCTCCCATCGTGAAAGTATCATCTACCCATGCCCAGTCCCGGCAGGGACGGCAATCGGAGAGAGCCACCCATCGCAGACACGACGCTGCCCAGAAGGTCGCATTTCCACTTGCCGTCTTCCCCTTTGACCATAATCACGTTCCAGTCATCGTTTTTGCCTCCGCGCGTTACTGTGGTTTTGACGGTTGCGCGGTTTTCCTCAGAGGTTACCTCTTTGATCGAGTAGGCATCGATGTTTATGTCGAGACCAAACCGCTTCGCCATGTCGAAAACCCGCTGCACATCCTGCCCACTCTTGACGAAGCCGAGGAACCCCGTCCATACACAGGACTGGTATATTTTCTCGTAGTCTTTTGATTTCAGGGCGTCCAGAAACTGACGGGCGGCATATTGCGGCGAACGCAGGAAGATGAAGTAGTACCAACTTGCCGCACCGATTGCCGCAATCAGGATAATGACCAGTATCGCGGCGACCGCTCCGCCTCCCTTGCCGCTGGAACTTCTGGTCGGGGATGACGCGGTGGGTTGCACCGGGGGAGACTCTTTCGCCGCCTTCGCGATGCGCTCTGCCTCTTCGCCCGTCAACGGCGCAAAGCACACGCTGCACGCGGCTAATCCTTCCTTGACTTCCGCACCGCATTTCGGACACTTCATGACAAATACCCTCCTTGTGCGTCAAATGAGTCCCTCGTGCAGCTGGCGGTCGTATTCCGCCCTCCGCGCGGGGTCGGAAAGGATGTCGTAGGCGGCGTTGATTTGCTTCATGCGTTCCTCCGCTTGCTGTCGCCTCCGTGCATCCGGCTGTTTATCGGGGTGGTATTTCAGGGCGAGCTGCCGATAGGCCGCCTTGATTACCTCTGGCGAGGCGTTCGGGCTTACCTCCAGCAGGTCGTACAGCGTGTTCCGGGTGCGAGGCGGCTCTGCGTGAGGAGGCGGCGACTGGTAGGAGGTCTGCTGGGAGCGGTAATCGTACGTCGTTTGGCTCTGTCGCGACATCGCCCACAGTGACCACAGGAACACCAGCCAGAAGAACGGATACCTCCATGCCAGAATGAAAGAAATCAACGCCACCGCACACATGCTCTCAGACACCTTTCGCAGGTTGCTCCAATGTATCTTACACGAAAGACTGGAATAAAGGCAATAGGCGTGGGGGACTCAAGGCGTTTGTCTCAAGGGCGACCTCCACATGAGCGGAACTCCGTCGCAACATTCCCGCAGGCGGCGTCGTTTGACGGCGCGGTAGAGACCTCACCCTCGACGTAGTATCCGAGCGGTGGGGACGGCTGCATCGGGAGGGACCGCCCCCGATGCAACCGAAGGACAGATTACTCGCCGCCGCCGTGCGACAGGTAGGCTTCCACCATAATCAGGTAGTGTTCGCCAACCTGTTGCACAATCTGCAGCAGGTCCTGCATCGTGGAGACTTCCTCCACCTGTTCTTTCACGAACCAGTCGAGGAACTCCTGAGCGGCGTAATCTTTCTGCTCAATCGCCATTGTCATCAGGTCGTTAATGCGGTTGGTAACCTCAATTTCCCACTCCAGCGCAAGACGAACCGCTTCTTCCGCGCTCTGGAAATCGCTCTTGGGAGCTTCGATCGCGGGAACCTCGACCTTGCCGCCAACCTCGTTCAGGTACTCCACGAACTTCATGGCGTGTTCCCGTTCCTCGTCAGCTTGCTTGAAAAACAGCGCAGCTAGCTTCTTCAGCGCACGCCCGTCGAAGTAGCAGGCGATGGCGATATACTGGTGCGATGCGAACAGCTCACGCCCAATCTCCTCGTTAAAAGCTTTGTTGAGCTCGGGGCTAATCAATGTGGTCATGGTCATTCCTCTCCTCCTCTGCCTTCGCAGATAGTTTTCCACAGGAAGTTTACTCGTTTTGCATCTGCTTTTTCAAGCGATGGTAAAAACGGCGTGCCTTCTGGCGATTTCCGGAGACATCGTCCGTAACCTGCAGATGACGCACCAATTCGCGGCACTGCTCGTAGGACAGGTAAGGTATCATCTCTTTTGCGGAGGCAACGTGGTAGGGAGGTAACAAAAGTTCACTGATGCCTACTCCGACGGCAAGGGGTATTAACCACTCGCTTTCCGCCCCCAGCACGATACCCCGCGCCAGCAGCCTTGTCTGTGCAAACATCGTCAGGTTTTCCACTTCCTGCAGCCACTGCGGCTGGAACCATGAGTGTACCGCAGTTTCACGCAGGTAAACAGCGCGGATGTTGGCGACCTCTGGAATATCGGGCAGAGGGAAGGGAGGCGTCCACCCGCCTAGCAGAGCATCTTGGAAGAGCAGTGCGCCTTGCTCTTCCTCCAGGATACTTTGTGCCTGCTGAAGGCTATCCAGAAAGGCATGAACTTCGCCTTGTTGCAAGGAGGGCAGGACAAAGGTGATGACCATCTGCAGGGTCGACTCGGCAATAGCGTGCCAGATAGCTGCGTCAGGCAGGATGGGGAGTTCCAGCAGCAAGGTTTTGCCCGCCGCTCCCTGCAGCAGCGCGTGTAATGCCGCTGGGTTCAACAGGCACCGCTCGCTGGCATACGCATCTAAAAAGGCACCATCTGCCCCGGCTTCCAGAGATTGCACGGCGTCCTGCCAGGTGTCGCTGAGAGCAATCACACGGATGGGGTGGTCGTCCAGCGTACGGGCGGTCTCGTGCGTCAATCCCAGCACGTAGCGTTTGCCACTGGGGTGCATCTCCTGACGCTGGTACTGGGTCATCAGACGCATGTCGGGGTCTACAATAAGCACACCATGATTGGCGTCCACAATCACGATGTCGCCGTCGCGCACGTTGAGTAGCAGTTGCGAAACGCCCACCAGTGCAGGTACGCCGATAGCGCCTCCCTGTGGCGGGGCTGGGCTTTCCGCGACGATCGCACTAACCCCTGCTCCCGCTCGCCAGAGCGCCTCGCCTAAGGCGATGTCGCGACACACTGCGACGAAACCGAGATGCTCCCGATGGCGCGCTTCGTAAGCGGTGAACAGGTCCAGGGTAGCGCGCAGGTCGGCGGCTCGAAGCACCATTGCTGAGCCGACTGCGATGCCACGCGAAACCGGTTGCCCGAGCAGCTTCAACATGGTTTGCCCACCTCAGCGCTGCCCCTGTTGGGGTGGGGTAGTCGGCGAGGCTGGCGGAGTAGCGGTGGGCGTTTCCTCCGTCTCCTCTTCCTCTTCGACGAATATCACCATCTTGCCCGGCTGGCTAATCCGGAGCCACTCATCGCCTTCTTTCACCGAGACGAGGATTTCGGGAGCGATAAGTTCCTGACCTTTCTCATCCACGCCGTGAACCTCGCCAATCAGCTGTACCTGCTCGGTGCGCGAGTTGTAGACGGCTTTCTGCGCGGTGAGCGTGCGGGTCTTACCGCTCTCCTTCAGAATCTGCACCATCTTCAGGTTGCCGGTAAGGGTGATGATTTTTCTCTGATACAGGTTTTCCGCGCGGTCGCAGGTAATCTGCACCGGCTCACGCATCTCGGTTTTGAGCGAGCGCGTTTCTTCGCTGGTTGGCTGTGCAGCTTGTTCTTCCGACTGTTTGGGCTTGACGAGGATTTTGACGTTACCTTCCAGTACGGCACGTTTCTCCTTCAGCTCGATGGTGAGTTTGTCGGCAGAGATGTCCACGCGCGGGTCGGTGACCTTCAGGTTTCCGCTGGCGTGAATGACTTGCGCTTCGATGTCCTGTTCGGCACGGTCGGCGGTCATGATGGTATCGCCATCCCGTATAACCAGTCCCTCGCCGATACGGGTTTTGCCCTGCTGTTCCTCCAGGCGTTTGAAGGTTACTTCCACCCGTCGGGTCTTAGCCTGCTTCTCACCGGTGTTCTGCCTGGGGGGTTCTGACTGCAGGAAGGCGACAGGTTCCAGTGACGTGCGCATGACCAGGCGCACCCCTTCCGCGACGAGACGCTTTTCTCCGCCCAGGTAGCGCAGCGTTTGCGCGGTGAACTCGCCATCGCGCAGAAAGCCCTGAATGATGCCCATGCATTGCAGTTCGCGTGTCTGGTCGCGCCATGTTGCCTGAGAACAGGTCAGGCGAACCGGATTGCCGTACAGACGGGCATCTGCCACCTGAAGAAAACGCGATGCGCCTTCGTACAACGCCTGTGCGGCGGTCAGCCTCCATGCGGGTTTGCCATTATCATAGAGCACCGCTTCTTGCACGCCGTCCAGCAGCCATCGCTGGCGGTCTCGCGATAGGTCGGCACGCAACACCTTCATGTGCCACAGGGGAGCATTGAGCTGTCGGGCAATCACTTCTGTTTCGCTGAAACGCACCAGCACATTGCCCATGCCTGCATCGGCGTAAAGGGGATTGAGGCGTGCAAAAGGGTCTATCTGCTGAAGCCGGTGGACGCACCACGCCAGCCCGACAATGCAAACCATAGCCAGAATCGAAGGTATCGCCGCGCGCCAGTTCCGCATTTTCCCTCACAGGTTAGACGAAAAGACGTGGGCGGGGTTACCGCCTGCACCGCGCCAGCCACTTCCGCCACACTTCGGCGTCGCCGAGCATCTTAATGAACACGCCACCCACCACCGACCGCGCCTGAAAGCCCACCTGTTTGGCATCATGCGTCCAGTACCAGTCGGTAAGGGGCACCCGGCTGGGCGTCTCGTTCATCCACCGCCACACGGCGTCCATAAACAGATTGAAATCCTCGCTCGATTCCGCCAGTGTGGCCGTCCACACCGTCCAGTCCAGTTTGGTATACTGGCTTCGGTTGTCCAGCGGCAACCCGTATGGATTCATCTTCGTTTTATAATACGCAATCTCTTTGCGGGCGACTTCCTTCGGGAAGAGGTTCAGACCCAGCAGCTGGTCCCATACGAGGTTGTATTTCTGGCTCCATGTGCCGGGTTTATCGAAGGCGAGGCGGTAATGGTCGCCATCGTCCGCCATGCGCATCCAGTGCTGCGCCATCTCCCGGGCGAGGCGGTCATACTCTTCGGCTTGGGCGGTATCACCCACCATACGACACAGCATCGCATAACCACCCAGAGCCAGTATCGCTTTCAGCGACAGGTTAGTGTTATGCGCCAGATGACCGGCGAAGTCGTCGGTACAGAGCTGGTTTTCGGGGTCCAGCCCCTTTTCGCGCAGGTATTCTGCCCACTGCGTCAGCAGGCTCCAGTACCTCTTTGCATAGTCCGCGTTGCCTTCTGCCTTCGCCAGTGCGGCGACCATCAACAGCATATTCCCGCATTCTTCGACGGGCATCTGGTTCTCTTCGGAGCGTTCTCCGCCGCCGTAGACCTGTCCGTTCGCCTTGGGGTAAGTTCCCAGGTCGTGCGGGGCGAAGGGGAACTTCCAGCGCGGCGAGCGGGCGTAGTCCAGCACGGGCGTGAGCATTCCCTTCAACAACTCGGGGTTAAACAACAGGAAGAAGGGCGAAGAGGGATAGGTCACATCCACCGTGGCGATACAGCCGTTGCTGAAGTTCTCTTTGGAAAAGAATAACGGCGTGCCGTCAAAATCCGCAACCAGTTTGTGCGCGGCGAGACATTGCCGGTATGCGAGCGTACACAGGTCGGCGTATTTCTCACCGCCCACCTTTTTCAGGTCTGCCAGCAGTTCCGCATCGAATCGGGCGCACTCCTCCTGCAGCTGGGGCAAATCCTGCTCTGCCTGCCGGAGCAGGTCGTCTATCTCCGTTCCCGCCCTCCGCCAGTACGGGCGCAGCTTGCGGTAGAAGTACTCGATGGAGAAGAGGTCATCATAGGCGATGAGCAGGTGTCGCGAAACGGGTTGCTCTCCCACGGTTCCCAGATGGAGCGCACACGCCAGCACAATCCAGTCGTCATGCGCGGCGCGGGGCATGCGGAGGTCATCCGAATCGGGTAGCGTGCCGTTTTGCGCGAAGGCGTTACGCGCCAGATGCTCCGGGGCGAGGATGGTCTCATCTCCCGCCTGCCGGGGTATCGCCAGATACAGGTATCCCCAGTCGATGCGCAGGTTGTCTCCCGATTTCTCGAGGATAGGTTGCTGCTGCGTGCCCACGCGCAAAACATCCATGCCTCCGAGCCGGTACCGTGACCAGACCACCTTTTGGTCGGTAGTGTTTACCGCCCACTCCGCGGAGGCGTCCAGATAGAGTGAAACTTCATGCCGTTTGCCATCGGTGGCGCGTGCCTGCCACAGGATGTAGGTGACCGGACGCGACAGTATGTCCAGATTGTAGGGGAGGGCGGGGGTGAGGAAAGTCATCCGCAGCTCGACACCGTCCGCTTCGAACGTGTACACGGTGCGAGTGGGTAACACCTGCAATCGCACTTGCCGCATAGCGGGAACCGACTCAGGGCGCACGCCCATGAAGCGATAGGGCTTGCCGTCTATTCGCACCATACCACACAGCGCATGGTTTGCACCCGTCCAGTGTTTGCTCCAGCCATCCGTCAGACGGTCGGCAAAACTCCACGTGCTAAAGTAAGGGTCGTGGGTAACCAGCGGGACAGATGGCGGGCGCAGCGCGCTTCCCGGATGGTTGCCGTTGTCTGCTGCCACTGCAGCGGCAAAGATACATACCACCAGCCCCACCAAAAATACCTCTACCGGATACAACCGCCTCCTCCTCTCTGAACCTGGGCGTTTATGGGCAGATGTCATGAGGTGGTGGTGGTGGCGTGCCCTGCGAGTAGACGGTCACAACACCGATGTCGATAACATTCCCTGCTGGCGCAGGCAAGTTTATCGAACAGCCCTGTATGTTGCGCCCAGCGTAGCCAACAACTTCGTAGTACTCGTTCGCGCGATTGCTGACGTCCACCTTAAATTCGGTGGGCGCTGTACCACTTCCAACGTCAATGGTGAACCTGCCATCGCTGCCGCTAAGGGCACTGAGGTTATTGGGCAGTACGATGATGCGGATACCGGAGACCGCCCGTCCCTGTTCGTCCAGCACCGTCCCCTGCACCCGCAATCCGGTCGGCGGAGTAACGCCCGTTCCCGTGCCCCCACCGCCACAGCCGTTGAGCGTTGCCATCGCTGCCAGCGCCAGCGCGCCCATCGCTACCAGCGCGGCAATCAAGCGAAACGAGTTCATCGTTCCCTGTCGCAAAGCCTGTTCCTCCCTTTATTCTCTCGCAAGTTCTGAGCCAAACGCCCTTTCTTTCTTGCGACGTGACTCACCCGGATTCCTGCTGCGCCGCACCCTTTTAGCGGGTGAGATTCACGTTCACCGTTAACGGTTGATTCTGCGCAGTGAGAGTGACCTCCTGCTGCACGGTGATATATCCCGATTTGGACACGCGCAGGGTGTAACGCCCCAACGGCACCCAGAAGCGGAACTCGCCCGACGCCTGCGTGATGACCGCACTGTCCACCTGCGTTTGCGTATCGGCATCCAGCAGCACCACACTTGCGCCCACCGGCGAATCCGGCGACGGCACGCTTACCGTGCCGCGCAAATTATAGGGACCCCCAGGTGGTTCGTTGCCCACCGGCGGTGCGACGCGGATTTCGCCAAGGTCGTTGTCGCCGGGAGCCAGCGGCGGGTCGATGGCGAATACCTTTTTCTCAAAACCGGTCGCCTCGACGGTTCCTTTGTCGGTCTGCGCCACGAGCCGTTCGAAGACGAAGTTGCCCGCGTTGTTCGTCAATGTGCTGAACGCGCCGATGGTCACCTTCGCGCCGGCCACCGGCTGACCCGTCTCCGCCGAGACCACCTTCCCCGTTGCCCTCGCAATGCCCGTGTTGGGACCGATAAATACCTCACCGATGTAGACAGTGCCGCTGCCGGGCAGAGGCGGCAGAGGAAAGGTTACCGCTGTGTCGGATGAGCCCGGTGGAGGACCTACCGTGCCCTCGGCGGTGTCGGATGGCACACCCGTGACTTCAAAGTTGTAATCCTGTCCATCGCTGTTCTGCTGCAGGCCGGTAACCTGAACCGTTTTGCCTGCGATGGTGACCGTGGTGCCAGGGTCGGGCAGTCCGCGCGTATCCGAGCGTTTCACCAGTCCCTGTATGGTAACTGCACCGCCTCCTCCACCACCTCCGCCGCCACACGCGGCGAACCACGTTCCCAGAAGCACTGCAAGAATGGC
>JAPWUZ010000222.1 GCA_028275265.1 Armatimonadota bacterium
CCTGCGCGCTCACCGATGCCATTGATGGTGACCTCTACCTGCCGCGCACCGTTCAGCACTCCCGCCAGGGTATTCGCGGTTGCCATGCCCAAATCGTCGTGGCAGTGTACCGAAACGATGGCTTTGTCGATATTGGGCACGTTGTTCATAATGCCGCGAATGAGCGCACCGAACTCCTCGGGCACGGTATAGCCTGTAGTGTCGGGCACATTAATCACGGTGGCTCCCGCGTCGATAACGGCTTCAATCACGCGGTAGATGTATTCGGGGTCAGCACGCCCGGCGTCCTCGAGGAAGTATTCCACCTCGTCTACGAAGCGGCGGGCGAACTTGACCGCGTCCACACCGTGCTCCAGCGCTTCCTCCCGCGACATGCGCAGCTTGTACTTCAGGTGGATATCGGACACACCGAGACCGGTGTGGATGCGCGGGCGTTTGGCGGGCTTGAGCGCTTCTGCAGCCACTTCAATGTCCTTGTGCATGGCGCGGGTGAGCCCGCACACCGCGGCGTTCTGCACGATTTTGCTGACCTCGTTAACCGCGCGAAAGTCGCCGGGTGAGGAGATGGGAAACCCGGCTTCGATCACATCCACGCCGAGGCGTTCCAGCTGCCGGGCTATTTCGATTTTCTCCTCGACGTTCAGCGACGCGCCTGGAGATTGTTCTCCATCGCGCAGGGTGGTGTCAAAGACGTAGATGCGTACCCCATCGCTGCTCATGATTTATCACCTGTCCTTATTGGGCTGATAAGTTTTTCCTGTAGCCATGTTTGCCCGGTTACTTTTGCAAATCTTCCGGTTTCACCGCCGGTTTCTTCAACCATGGCATCATCGCACGCAACTGCTTTCCGACCTGCTCGATGGGATGGTTTTCGTCAGCGGCGGCGAGGGCACGGAAAACCGGACGGTTTGCCCTGTTCTCCAGAATCCACTCCTTCGCGAATTGACCGGTCTGAATCTCCTTCAGGATACGCAACATCTCCTCACGCACCTGTTCATTGATGATGCGCGGCCCGCGCGTCATGTCACCATACTGAGCGGTATCGGAAATGGAGTAGCGCATTCCCGTGATGCCCGACTCGTACATCAGGTCCACGATGAGCTTCAGCTCGTGCAGGCACTCGAAATATGCCACCTCCGGCTGATAGCCAGCCGCCACGAGGGTCTCAAAAGCCGCTTTCACCAGTGCGGTGGTTCCACCACACAGCACCACCTGCTCGCCAAACAGGTCGGTTTCGGTCTCTTCCTTAAAAGTGGTCTCGATGACACCCGCGCGGGTACCACCCAGGGCCTTTGCGTATGCCAGTGCGAGGTCGCGCGCTTTGCCTGTCGCATCCTGATGCACAGCAATCAGGCAGGGCGTTCCAACGCCTTCCGTGTACATTCGGCGTACCAGGTGCCCCGGCCCCTTAGGAGCCACCATAAACACGTCCACCGTCTTCGGCGGGATAATCTGATGGAAATGGATGTTAAAACCATGTGCAAAAGCGAGCGCGCTTCCCTCTTTCAGGTTCGGGGCGATTTTGCTCTCGTAGAGCGCGGCTTGAAACTCATCGTTGACCAGTATCATGATAACGTCCGCGCGACGGGCGGCTTCGTCCACTTCATACACCTCAAAGCCGTCCTCCTTCGCACGGTTCCACGACTTACCCGGGCGCAGCCCCACAATCACTTTCACACCGCTGTCGCGCAGGTTCTGCGCATGTGCATGTCCCTGGCTTCCATAGCCCACAACCGCAATCGTCTTGTCCTGCAGTATGCTCAGGTCGGCGTCTGCATCATAATACACCCGTGCCATCTTACTCCTCCTCGCATGTCTGTTCCTGAACTTTTTGGTGCTTGTTTGCAGAAGTCAGCTGGCGCAGAGCCAGCATCGCCACTCCTGCACCGACCGACAGCCACCAGCGACGTTTGAGAATCCTGAACACCTTTGTTCCTATCCACAGCACCGTCGCGCCTGCCAGCAGGCTACCTGCCGGTGTCGTCTGTACGTTGATGTTCAACTCCGAACTGCCGTCAGTGCTGCGGCGTTTGACCACCACCCGCACCAGCTCCATAGGATACCTCCCTTCGTTTTGCACGAAGCGCCGCCAGAAAACCTGCGAACGCACCCAGCACCACAAACAACGCCAGGTTTACCAGCAGGTTGCGCACTGTATCCAGCCCCAGCCGGTCGGTAATGGCATTGTAGATACGCCAGAGTATCCAGTTGGCGGTGAGGAGCAGCCCCCACAGCAAACCGGTGAGAGCGCGCCTACTCCTTGCCCATCCGATGCCTGCCCCAAGAAAGGGACCGGCTATCGCCAGCGCAAGGAACAGCGTATCCACCTGCTTGGCTGTGATTATCTCCTGCACCGCCACACCTCCTTCATGCTGTTTTGGTGCCTCGTGCCATCGCAATGACGCCGGTGCGAGCCATTTCCCGGATGCCGTAGGGCGCCATCAGACGGGCAAAGGCGTCGATTTTTTCCGGTCCACCCGTCAGCTCGATGAGGAACGTCTTCTCGCCGACGTCGATGACGCGACCGCGAAACACCTCCGCCAGCTGCAGTATTTCCGAACGGTCCTTCGGCTCGGCGTTGACCTTGATGAGCGCGAGCTCGCGCTCCACTGCCGTGTGCTCCACATAGTCTACCACCCGGATGACCTCTATCAGCTTATTGAGCTGCTTGGTAATCTGTTCGAGCACACGGTCATCGCCTCGTGCCACGATAGTCATCCGCGAGATTTCGGGGTTCTCGGTCACCGAGACCGCCAGTGACTCGATGTTGAACCCGCGTCGTGCGAACAATCCTGCCACCCTCGCCAGCACACCCGGGTGGTTCTGCACCAGCGCGGTTATCGTATGCTGGTGTTCTCTGCCGTTATCCGTTATCCCTGCCATTGCGTTTGCACCCCTTATTGCCTTGCAGGCTGTTCCACGAACTGTTTCAGGATTTCCTCCTGGTCTGCAAACGACCATTGTTCGCCGTCGGTGTCCACCGTTACGCGCAGCTGCTCAAGGTCTTTGCGCAGCATCATCTGCTCGATGCTCTGCCCGGAGGGAATCATCGGGTACACGTTCTCTTCGGTAGGCACCACGAAGTCGATAATCACGGGCTTCTTTCTCTGGCTCAACGCCTCGCGCAGAGCAGGTTCCACATCCTCCGGCTTGGTAACGCGCATGCCGATAGCGCCGTATGCCTCTGCCAGCTTCACAAAGTCGGGCGAGGCTTGCAGGTCGACATGGCTGTATCGCTCGCTCCAGAACAGCTCCTGCCACTGGCGCACCATGCCCAGCGAGCGGTTGTTGATAATCGCCACCACGATAGGCAGTTCGTACACCACGGCGGTCATCAGCTCCTGAACGGTCATCTGGAAGGAGCCATCGCCGTCGATGCACACCACCTTCTCGTTGGGAAAGGCGAGTTGTACGCCAATCGCGGCGGGCATCCCGAAGCCCATCGTGCCCAGTCCACCCGAGGTAATGAACTGGCGCGGACGCTTGACCTTGTAATACTGTGCCGCCCACATCTGATGTTGCCCAACGCCGGTCGTCACGATGGCATTGCCTTCCGTGACCCGCCAGATTTCGTCGATAACGTACTCCGCGTGCATCTGCCCATCTCTGGGGTAGACCAGCGGGAACAGACGCTTCCACTCCATAATCTGGCGGTTCCATTCGGTGGCTGGGCGGGGTTCCACATACTTGAGCAGCTCGCGCAGCACCGTTTTGACGTCCCCGACGATGGGGATGTCACAGTGCACCACCTTGCCGATTTCTGCCGGGTCAATGTCGATGTGGATGACCTTGGCGTACTTGGCGAACTGATCCAGCTTGCCGGTGACGCGGTCGTCGAAGCGCGCTCCCACCGCAATCAGCAGGTCGCAGTTATGCACCGCGTGGTTGGCGTAGGCAGTGCCGTGCATCCCCAGCATACCCAAACTGTTGGGGTGATTCTCGTCGATGGCGCCTTTGCCCATCAGAGTGGTGGTAACCAGAATGTTAGTTCGCTCGGAAAGCTCGGTTATTTCCGCCTGTGCCCCCGATTGCACCGCACCACCGCCCACGTACAGCACCGGGCGCTTCGCCTCTTTAATCGCCTGGGCGGCTTTGCGAATCTGCATTTCGTGTCCCCTGTACGTCGGGCGGTAGGACGGAATGTCGGGGTCCTTCTGATAGGTAGAAGGGTCCCACTCTATTTTGCCAAGGCTGACGTCCAGAGGGATGTCTACAAGCACAGGGCCAGGACGTCCCGATCGCGCGATGTAAAAGGCTTCGGCGATGACGCGCGGAATGTCTTCCGTGCGCCGCAGCAGGTAGTTGTGTTTGGTAATGGGCATGGAGATGCCGATGGCGTCGGTTTCCTGGAAAGCGTCTTTGCCGATGTAGGTCGTGCGCACCTGACCGGTGAGCGCAACCATCGGGATAGAGTCCATCTGAGCGGTGGCGATGCCGGTAATCAGGTTGGTGGCACCAGGACCGCTGGTGACCAGGCACACGCCCACTTTGCCGGTAGCGCGCGCGTAGCCGTCCGCCATGTGCGCCGCGCC
>JAPWUZ010000223.1 GCA_028275265.1 Armatimonadota bacterium
TATGCGCTGATTACCGCTTCCGCAGTAGCGGACGAATCGCTGCGCGAACGCGTGGTGAAATATGCCTCCAAGTGGGTGCTGGTAGGAATGACGATTATTCCCATTGGTGGCATCTGGTATATCTCCCGCATTCCCGACCAGGCGCGTGAGATTTCGATGGGTGGCGCGCCAGTGGTGACGCTGTTCGCGGCAGCAAGCGTTATCTTCTCGGCGTTCGTGTTCCTCGCCACTTTAGTTGGACCGTTCCTGTTCCCAAAGAGGTTCCACGTGACCTTTGCCTTTGTCATCGTAGCGCTGGGATTGGTCACGACGGGCGTCACCGAGTGGGTTCGGGAAGCTGTCCGAAAGCCCTACATTCTTTACAACTACATGTACTCCAACGCGATTCGCACCGATGAAGTGCAGAATCTCTGGGAGACAGGCGTACTCGGCAAGGCGAGATGGGCGCTGCTGACGGACGAGGAAAAGAGAGACCCTCTCAAGGTGGGCGAAAAGGTGTTTCGCTTCCACTGTCAATCGTGCCATACCGTCAACGGCTTTAACGGCATCAAGTTCGCCGTCAAGGGCTGGCAAAAGGACTTTCTGGACGTGCAGATACAGAACCTGAACCAGCTGAAGGGCTATATGCCCCCGTTCCTGGGTACCGATGAAGAACGCCATGCGCTAGTAGAGTGGCTCTACAGTTTGAACAACCCGCCGCAGCAAACTGCGGCGCGGCGTTAGAGGAGGTAACGATCGATGCCCGTTGTCGTTCCACCGCCTGATCCCGCGGGGCTTCCTGCTCCCGCATGGTTGCTACAGGTGCTGCTGGTGTTCACGTTCATCCTGCATGTGCTTGCGATGAACCTGCTGGTCGGCGGCACCACAATCATGGCAATCAGTCTGCGCAAGGGCAGAAACAGCGCGTTTCACGCCGAGCTGGCAAAGCGCCTGTCGAAAGCATTGCCCGTCACGATGTCGCTGACCATTACACTGGGTGTGGCACCCTTGCTTTTCGTACAGGTGCTGTACGGTCAAGCCTTCTACACCGCATCGGTCTTGATGGCTTGGCCGTGGCTTTCGGTCATCGCGCTGGTCTTGCTGGCGTACTACGGGTTATATCTGGTGCAGTTTCGTCCCGACTGGCTGGGCAAGTGGGTAACGCCCATCGCCTGGGTGAGTGCGGTTTTCATCCTGCTGGTGGGGTTGCTGTACACCCATAACGCCACGCTGAATCTCGCCCCGAACAAGTGGGCGTCCCTGTATGCGATGAGCGCAGCAGGCTTGCATCTGAACTGGTCGGAGCCTACCCTGATACCCCGCTACCTGCACTTCATGGTCGCCGCCTTCGCTGTAGCGGGGTTGGGTATCGCCCTGCTTGGCGTCCAGGCGAAGAAGGCGCAAGACGCATGGGGACAGGAAGCGGTTGCCTACGGCGCACGATGGTTTCTTGGTGCCACGTTGGTGCAGATTGTCGTAGGGCTGTGGTTCCTGTTCAGCCTGCCCAGCAACCTGATGCAGAACTTCATCGGAGGCAACATCGTCCACACCGCCATCCTGTGGGGTGGGGTGGTTCTGGCGGTGATTGCCCTCCTGCTGGTAAACCGCTACTTGCTGGGCTCAGTCGCGCTGACCGTGCTGGCTATTACGCTGATGGCAATCACCCGCCACAGCTTGCGCGGGATGTACCTGCAACCCTATCTGGATGTCCGCACGCTTGCGGTCAATCCGCAGTGGGGCATGTTCGTCATTTTTGCGGTGCTGCTGGTAGCAGGGCTGGCGGTGGTGGGATGGATGGTGTGGCAGTTCTACAAGTCAGGACAGCCGCAGAAGGCCGCTGTCGAGTGACGAGGAAGGGAACATGAGCGCGGGGCGCAGGCGTGCGCCCCGCTTTTTGCTTGGGCGGTTGCGCAGTGGCGAGAGGTGCTGGTATCATTAACATAGCGAGGACGGGACAGAGGCAAACCATGAGCGAGTTCTGCAGTGTCGAAGAGGCGATAGAGCGTCTCAAGCGCGGTGAGATGATTATCGTGGTCGACGACGAAGACCGCGAGAATGAGGGAGATTTCGTGATTGCTGCGGAGAAGGTAACGCCCGAAGCCATTAACTTCATGGCGAAGTACGGTCGGGGGCTAATATGTCTGGCTGCCACAGCACAACGACTGGACGAACTGCGCATCGGTCCTATCACCAGCAAGTATACTGCCCGACATGGCACCGCGATGATGGAGCCGATCGACGCCCGCATCGGCACGACCACAGGCATATCGGCATACGATAGGGCACAGACCATTCGGCTGTTTGTCGACCCGCGCGCCCGTCCGGACGATTTCGAAAAGCCGGGGCATGTTTTTCCCCTGCGGGCGGTGGAGGGCGGTGTGCTGAGGCGAGCCGGACACACGGAGGCGGCAGTAGACCTGGCGAGGCTGGCAGGACTGTACCCCGCAGGCGTCATCTGCGAGATTATGAATGACGACGGCACCATGGCGCGCTTGCCGCAGCTGCTGGAGCTGGCGAAGAAGTTTGGGATGTGCCTCGTGACGATTGAAGACCTCATCCGCTACCGCCGACGATACGAGAAGCTGGTGAACAAAGTAGCGGTTGCCAAACTGCCCACTCGCTATGGGGAGTTCACCATCCACGCTTACGAGTGCACCGTCGACCCCAACCCGTACGTCGCCCTGGTGATGGGCGATGTGGCGGATGGAAAACCTGTTCTCGTGCGGGTACACTCGAGCTGCCTGACAGGAGACCTGCTGGAGTCGCTGCGTTGCGACTGCGGAAGCCAGCTGGAAATCGCCCTGCAGAAGATAGCGGAAGAGGGTCGTGGAGTCTTGTTGTATATCCAGCAAGAGGGACGTGGTATCGGTTTGTTGAATAAATTGCGAGCGTATGCCCTGCAGGACGAGGGACTGGACACGGTAGATGCCAACATCGAGCTGGGCTTCCATGCCGACGAAAGGGACTACGGCATCGGCGCGCAGATTCTGGCAGACCTCGGTCTGCGGCAAATCCGGCTTATGACCAACAACCCCACCAAGCGCATCGGGCTGGAGGCATACGGGCTCAAAATTGTGGAAATTGTGCCAATCGTGGGCGCGGTTACTCCTTACAACAAACACTACCTGCGCACGAAGCGGGAGAAGATGGGACACACCCTTCCCGAAGACGTAGAACAAATGGCTGAGCAAAATCCGGAGGGTACAGTTTGCCATGCCCAAAATGTATGAAGGACAGCTGGTAGCCACAGGCTACCGTTTTGCCATTGTGGTGAGCCGCTTCAACGAGTTCATCACGTCCAAACTGCTGGGAGGCGCGCTGGACGTGCTGGCACGCCACGGCGTGGATGTCGAACGCGACGTGGAGATAGCGTGGGTGCCTGGCTCATGGGAAATACCGTTGGTGGCTGCGCGCTTTGCGCGAACGAAGCGGTACGATGCCGTCATCTGTCTGGGCTGCGTCATCCGCGGGGATACACCGCACTTCGAGTACATCGCCGCCGAGGCGGCAAAGGGCATTGCGCAGAGCATGTTGGAGTCCGGCGTGCCCATTACTTTTGGCGTATTGACCACAGACAATATCGAGCAAGCCATAGAGCGGGCAGGCACAAAGGCTGGCAATAAGGGCGGCGACGCGGCAATCAGCGCGATAGAGATGGTCAGCCTGATGCGCCAGCTGCCGGAAGCGGAACGGTGATGTGTGATGTCCAGACCTTGGAACACGGTAATCGCGTTTGTACTGGGATTTGCCGCCTGTGCATTGATTGTGCGGTGGATGGGGTATCAACCTCCGTCTTCCTCGAAGCAGCTGGTTCTGGCAACGCTGGATGCTCCTGTGCGGCAAATGGGTAGTGTGCCCGGCGCAGACGCTATCGCCGAAGCCTGCGCACGCATCGAGCCAGCCGTGGTGAACATCGATACGTTTATGCGCCCTCGCCGTTCGCTGCGGCTGGAGGATTTCTTCGGCCCCGAGGAGGCAATGCGGGGGTCCGGCTCGGGCGTGATTATCAGTTCCGATGGCTACATCATCACCAACCACCATGTGGTGCGCGGCGCGGATGAGATTGTGGTGTCGCTAGCCGATGGCAGACGGTATCTGGGCAAACCGGTTGGTGCAGACGAACAATCGGACATCGCTGTGATTAAGGTCAACGCGCGAGGGCTACCCACCGCCGAACTGGGCGATTCGGACAAACTGCGCGTGGGCGAGTGGGCAATTGCTGTAGGCAATCCGCTCGGTCTGGGCAGCACGGTAACTGTCGGTGTTATCAGCGCGCTCAATCGGCGCAAGCTGCTTGTGGATAACGGGCGATATCTGGAGATAGCCATCCAGACCGATGCCGCCATCAACCAGGGCAACTCCGGCGGCGCTCTTGCGAATATCTACGGTCAATTGATAGGGATTAACACCGCCATCGCAGCCCCCCGGGCGGTGGTTCCATCGGCATCGGTTTCGCCATCCCCGTGAATCACGTGAAGAAAGTGGTGCGCGACATCCTCGTGCAAGGCGGAACGGTCAAGAGGGCGAGACCGTGGCTGGGCTTCTAT